>JANNUY010000026.1:0-12846 GCA_031414155.1 Acidobacteriota bacterium | reverse complement strand
ACGCATGACAATCACGCGCCGAACATTTCTGGGAACCGCCGGAGCCACGCTGGCTGCGAGCACAACATTGCGCGCGGACAGCGCGGCGATTCGCGTAGCTGTTATTGGCACGGGCGGGCGCGGCTCTGACTTGATTCGTGCGTTGACGACGATTGATGACGCTGTGATTGTCGGCGTCTGCGATGACTATTCTCCGCATTTGGAACAAGGCGCGAAATACGCCGGACCGCAGGCGAAAACGTTCAGCGACTACCGCAAAATGCTGGATGAGTTGAAACCGCAAGCTGTCGTGATTGCGGTGCCCCTTTATCTGCATTATCAAGTCGCGTCTGATTGTTTGACTGCGGGTTGCGATGTCTTTCTCGAAAAGACGATGTGTTACACCGTCGCCGAAGCAAAGACGCTGGCGGTGCAGGTCGCTTCGTCTAAACGTGTCTTTCAGGTTGGATTGCAACGCCGCGCGAATGCGATTTACAAACAGGCGCAGGCGATGGTTGCCGCCGGGATGATCGGGCAGGTCGTTTCGATCAAGTCGCAATGGCATCGCAACAATTCGTGGCGGCGTCCGGTGCCGGTTCCAAAGTCAGACGCGAGTTGGCCGAAGCTCGAAAAGAAACTGAATTGGCGTTTGTATAAAGCCTATTCTGCCGGATTGATGGCTGAACTCGGCAGCCATCAGATGGACGTAGCGAATTGGTTTTTAGGCGTACATCCCAAGCGGGTGATGGCGTCGGGCGGCATTGAATACTTCCGCGATGGGCGCGAGGTCTATGACAACATTTCGTGCCTGTATGAATACGAATTAAAAGACACGAAAGGAAAGCCTTACACGGTGCGGGCGCATTATTCTTCGCTGTGCAACAACGCATACGAAGGCGCGGCGGAATTGATTATGGGTACGAAAGGCAGCTTGTATCTGACCAGTGCGAAGGGCTTACTCTTTCAGGAAAAGGGTACGGATGTCGTAGCTTGGGAAGGCGGTGCAAACGCTGCGGATGCCAATGCCGCAGTCGTCACGGCGGGCAAAACACTAAAGCTGACTAATGATCCGTGGGCACATCGCGGCGCACCTTTTGAAATTGATATTGCTGAAGGCCCCGAAGGTAGTGACACGCGCGATGAATTGATGTCGTTCATTGACCACGTGCGACGGCAGGATGTGAAAACGATTTGTGATGTGAACGTAGGGCTGACCGATTGCGCTACGATCTTGATGGCGAACCAATCCGTCGAAACGGGCGGATGGGTTACGTTTCCCGCATAGACAATAAAAATGAAATGAATGGTTGAAACAAGATGCTCAGTCAGCGAATACATTTTTTTGAACTGATGGATCAACCTTGGTGGCCGCGTGTGTGGCGACAATGCATGACGGAATATCTGTCATTCATCGCCAATAAAAGCGGGTTGTTTGCGCCCAGCGCATCACGGCTGGCAGCGGCCTTACGCAAAACGAAAACACGTGCATTGCTTGATCTTTGCGCAGGAGACGGCGGGCTTTGGATTTCGCTACAGCCGCTGTTAGTTGCCAAAGCCGGGGTGGAAAAAATTTTGCTGACAGATTTGCACCCTTCGCTGACGGCAGAAGATGCCGCGCTGTCTCGCTCCAATTTATTCGAGTATCTGAGGGAACCCGTGAATGCGTTGCAGGTTCCACCGCACCTATCCGGCTTTCGCACTCTCTGGAATGGATTTCATCATTTCAATGAGCCACAGGCCGTACAAATTTTGCGAGACGCTGTCACTGCGCGGGCGGGCATCGCCGTTTTTGAAGGAACGCGCCGCGACGTGCAATCCGTCATTGCGATGGTGCTGCTCGTCCCGTTGATTGTGCTGCTGGTGACGCCGTTCGTCAGGCCGTTTCGCTTGAGCCGCTTGCTCTTCACTTATCTGATTCCGGTTCTGCCTTTGGCAATTGGCTTTGATGGAACCGTCTCTTGTTTGCGGGTTTACTCGCCCGATGAATTACGGAAGCTGGTTGCGCTGGCTGATCCGAATGGCTTGTATGATTGGGAGATCGGCGAAGACAAAGTCGAAAAGCAGCCTGCGCTCATTACCTATCTTGTTGGAACGCCGAAGAACTGAACTCAAAAGGAGGCTTATGAAACGAAGGGACTTTTTAACTACTACTGCCGGAGCGACCGGCTATTCGATGTTCATTAAAGTGGATGCGATGGCACAAGATCAGGATAAGCGCACCGCCGAACAGATTCGACAAGAAATGCAGCGTCTTGCCCCGGCGGGCAATCTTTCAGCCGCACCGCTCGAACGCAATATGAAACTTGTCGAGTTGAATTGCGATGTGCTGGTTGCGGGTGGTGGGCTCGCCGGATGCCTTGCGGCGATCAGCGCCGCCCGCCATGGTTCAAAAGTCGTACTCGTGCAAGATCGTTCGCGCCTCGGCGGCAATTCGTCGAGCGAAATCAAGATGCATGTCGTCGGTTCCAACAACCACAAAGGCCGTCCCGGCTGGCGCGAAGGCGGTTTGCTCGAAGAAATTCGTTTGGATGACGCGGCGAATAATCCACAGCGTTGTTGGGAACTGTGGGATTTGCTGCTCTATGACAAAGTCGTCAGCGAACCGAACATCACCTTGCTGCTCGAAACGACGCTCTATAATGCCGAAGTCAAAGACGGCGTGATTCAGCGCGTGCAAGCGCGTTGTGATCGCACTGAACATATTTATCGCATCACTTCAAAGCTATTTGCCGATTGCACCGGAGACAGTCGCTTAGGTGTGGAAGCAGGTGCGGAATTCAAAGTCGGTCACGAAGCGCGCGCCGATTTCAACGAATCGCTCGCGCCTGAAACTGCCGACAACAAAACGCAAGGTTGCAGCATCCTGTTCACGTCGCGTGATTACGGCAAACCGATGCCTTTCACGCCGCCGAAATGGGCACGCAAGATTACCGAAAAAGATTTGAAATCGCGCGGCATCAATTCATGGGAATACGGCTATTGGTGGATCGAATGGGGCGGGCATCTAAACACGGTGCGCGACAACGAACGCATACGCTTTGAATTGCTCGGCATCGTGATGGGCGTGTGGGATTACATCAAAAATTCTGGCAAGTTTCCGGCCTCGGCGAATTGGGCGATGGATTGGGTAGGTATGCTGCCGGGCAAGCGCGAAGCTCGTCGGTTGGTCGGCGACCACATGCTGACGCAAATGGATTTGATGGGTTTGAACCCTGAGTTTGATGACGCCGTGTGCATAGGCGGCTGGAACCTTGACGAACATCCGCCTACGGGTTTTGAAAATCCCGAATTGCCACCGTTTGTTTCGATCAAACTCAAGGACGTTTACAACATTCCGCTGCGCTCGCTTTACAGCAAAAACGTTCGCAACCTGTTTATGGCCGGACGCAACATCAGTGCGACGCACACGGCTTTTAGCTCTACGCGAGTGATGGGTACGTGCGCGGTCGAGGGGCAGGCGATTGGTACGGCTGCCGCGCTATGCATCAAAAACAAATTGCTTCCGCGCGGTCTCTATGAAAACAAAGCCAAGCTGAAAGAGTTGCAACAGGCTTTGCTGCGCGATGATCAATCCATCAAGGGCGTCAAAAACGCAGACGCGCTGGATTTGGCGCGCACGGCAAAAGTCACGGCTTCGGGCGAAGACGCCAACTGCCAAGCAGTAAATGTGTTGAATGGTTGGACGCGCACGTTGCCCGATTATGACAACCAATGGGCTGCGCCACTTGGCACTGACGGTGCTTGGTTGGAACTGGCGTGGGACAAACCGCAATCGCTCAAAAAAATTCAACTGACCTTTGATTCCGGTTTCATCCGCGAACTCACGCTGTCGTCTTCAGACAACGCGAACAAAGGCATCATCCGCGCGCCACAGCCAGAGACGGTCAGAAAGTATTCGATTCAATATCAGGCCGAAGACGGCAAAGACTGGATGGAACTCGCCAGCGTAGATCGCAACCATCAACGCCTCTGTCGTCATAGCTTTGCCGCCGTGAGCGCCAAACGCATTCGCATTCATGTGAAAGAAACTAATGGCGACAAGCTCGCGCGCGTTTTTGAAGTGCGCTGTTACGCATAACCAACGACTTTGCCAGCTATGTTCAATCACACATTTACGCTTGCCGTAATGCTATTGCTGTTTTCAAGCAGCAGCGCGCAACCCGCGCTCACGTCACGCATCATTAAACAACAGGATGGGCTGGCAGTTGAGTTCACCAACAATCAAAAGCTCGCCAGCGTGATCAATGGCTCAGGCGTCGAAATCCGTTTGCCCGGCGGCGAATTCGCTGCGTTGAAATTCAATCAGCAAACTAGACGCGGCAAAATTGCCGAACTTAGCGGCGCTAAAATGAGCAACCTCAGTTTCCGTTTGAGAATTGAGCAAGTCGCAACCAACTTAATTGCCCGCACTTTGGTTGTCACCGCTGAACACGAAAATCGCTTTGCCTCCAAATTTGTTTTTGACCCCGCATTCGAGGGCGGCGAATACGCTTCATTTTTGCGCGCTGAGAAAGCGCCGATTATTTATGACACTTACGGCGGAAGCCCTGAATATAAAGACACCAAAGGCCAAACCTTTCCCGTAGCCATGGTGCGCTCTGGGGTGCGCGCAGGCGGTCTGGTTTACGGCGTAATCGCGCAATCCCCGGGCGAGTGGGAGAACCGCTGCTTGATCGAAATTGATCCGGTGCGCAAACGGCTGGCAGTGATGAACGGCGACGGACGCGAACCTTATACACTCGGCATCCAATATGACGACCCCGGCGCTTATCAATACCAGATGGACGGCTGGCAGCACCTGGCAGCGGGCGAAACGCGCAGCTACACGACGTGGCTGTTTGTCGAACGCGCGGAGAATCATTACCAGGCGCAGCTTGCCGCGCATCTCGCGCTGGCGAACGCCAAAGGCTGGAACAGCTCCATTGTCGAAGCCATTTTGCGCAACACGTCTTACCTGCTGTTGCGGCGCAATCTGATGCGCACAGAAAGCCGTTACATTTTTATTTCGGGCATCGGTTATGGCTGGAAGCAATGGGTGACTGATTCGTTTTATGCGGCGATTGGTCTGAATGATCCTGAAAAAATTGCCGAAGCCTATCGCGGCATTTTTGAGAAGCGTGTGATGTATGAAGACAACGCGCAATACTTTTTGATCTGGTCGGTGTTGAGCCGTCGCGCGGGCGGCGAAGTCAATTGGGAACTGGCGCGCAAGGCTTATGAATTCATTCGCCTCCATGAAAAAGTCGGGGAAAAAGACGGACTGTTCATTCCGCCGCAGATTCCGAAGGCTGACCCGCCGACGGGTTTCAAAACCTATATGGATAAACTGCCTTACGACAATGACGATGCGCCCGCGTGCAATCAGGGCTTTCATTGCGGCGCGCTGATGGCAGCCAAAGAGTTGGGGCTGGGTGCCACCGACGAAGACATCGAACGCGCGATTGCGGGCTTCCGGCGCATCTTCAACCAGCAGCTTGGCTTTATGCCCACCAGCTTGAAACAGCGCGACACGCTCGGTTCCGACACCTTGTACGGCGAAGCCCTGACCTTCGCTGTGTTTGGGCGCAAGCTGTTGACCGACGAACAGGTCAAAGCGCATCTGCAAACCATGCTGCGCGTCAAAACGCCTTATGGCATGCGCGTGATTTCAAAAGCAGATGGTTCGCTGCTCGAAGGCGACACAGGCCAATACGTCTGGGGCGGTTCGTGGTTTCTCTGCGACGCCGCGACCTACCTCGTCGCCGAAGCCCACGGCTGGCCTGCCGATGAAATCGCCAAGCTGATCGCCGAACGCATTGAAGAAGAAATCGCCATCGTTCCCGCCTTCAACGAAGACATCAACACCGTCACCGGCCAACCGCACGGACACATTTTGTATTCGTGGAATTCTGGCTATTCGTGGCTGCGAAAAATGTTTCGGCAACGGATGAATCGAACGGGTGATGATCCGGTTGAGACGGCAATCAATCGAAAACTGAACATTGTTCGTGATCGTGCGAAGATGCTCAGACTGATGGGCGAGATAACCAAGTGAGTGGTTCGGCGCTATTGAACTTTCACTCTTTGGCTTGCGCCTTCAACGCGGCAAAGCGTTGGCGCGCGGCAGCCAATCGCTTGGCATATTTTGCATCGTTGATGAGATTGCGCGTCTCTTGCGAGTCGCGCTTGAGGTCAAAGAGTTCTTCGTATTTGAAATCAGGCCAGTAAAGATATTTCAACTCGCGTTGCACCAGCGCCTCAGACGAAGGAATGAAATCGGTGTTGCGAATCGTCGCGTGTTCGTAAAAGTAATCCTGCCGCCAGCCTTGCGCTTTGGCTTTCAGATATAGCTCAGAAAAATCACGGCCTTGCATGCGCGTGGGAGCCTTGACGCCTGCGGCGGCGAGAATGGTCGGCGCGGTGTCTACGTTAAGCACGAGGGCATCGTTGGTAGTGCCGCGTTTGGCTTTGGGCATGCGCGGATCGCGCACGATCAGCGGTACGCGAATGGATTCTTCATACGGATACCACTTGTCAGCCAAGCCGTGTTCGCCGTGAAAGTATCCGTTGTCGGTCGTGAAAATCACGAGCGTATTTTCATCCAAGCCCTGCGCTTTGAGTTCCGCCAGCACGCGGCCTGCGGTTGCGTCCACTTCAGTCGCCAACCGGTAATAAGCCTTCATGTATTCCTGATACTTTTTAGGTGTATCGAAACGCCAGTGCCAACGATTGCGGCCTTCGTTTTTTTCGTTGGCGATGAAAGGCGGCAGCAACTTGAAGAATTCGTCACCGGCTGTCGCGGGAATCGGAATGGTTACGTTTTGATAGAGCGCGGCACTTTGCGGCTGATACAAATACTGCTTGGGGTTTTCGTCTTCGGCGTGCGTAGCGAAAAACGCCAGCGTCAAAACGAAAGGCTTGTCTTTAGGGCGAACGCGCAAAAATTCGAGCGCATCGTTTTCGTTTTTCTGCGTGACGTGAATCAGCTTCTCACCATTTGGGCCGTCTTTTTCCTTGATGAAATGCTTGCCTGAGTAAGACCTGCCGAAATCGAATTGCTCAGAGGGAAACTTGCCGTTGTGCCATTTGCCGATGTGGCCGGTGTAATAACCGTTGGCGCGCAACAAGCCTGGATAGGTTTCGCTCCACGGCGTTTTGAACATTTCGAAAGCCGGGTTGCCGTGGCGCGACATCCATTGTCCGGTTAAGAGTGTGGCGCGACTGACGCCGCAAATCGAAGTGGTCACGTGCGCGCGCCTGAAGCGTACGCCCTCTTTCGCCAGTTGATCGAGGTACGGTGTTTTGACAATCGGATTGCCCGCAACGCCCAGCGTATCGTGCCGCCAATCGTCAGCATAAAGAATCAGGATGTTAGGTTTGGTTTGCGCAAAGGCCGCCTGCGCAAAAGCGAACACCACCAACCAGGCGAGAATCGTGACGACGCGAACTTTCATAACCATAAAAAGATTCCTCTGCGGTGATTCCTTCGTCAGCGACAAGGGAATCACCGCAGAGGAATTTGCTAAAATACCAGTTTCAAACCGAACTGAAGTTGCCGCGAATCAATCTTGGTGCTGGTAATCACGCCCGCGTTCGGCGTACGCAATTGATTGCCTGGCGGGTTCCAGATCGGATGATTCGGCGCGTTGAAAACTTCGGTGCGGAATTCGAGATAGCGCCCTTCGGTGAAAAGGAACTTTTTGTTGAGTGAAGCATCGAGACTGATGATGCCCGGCCCGGTGACCGAATTGCGTCCCGTCGTACCGTAACGGAAATTGCCCGTCGCGGGAATGCGATCAACATAAGCGTCGAGGTTGAAAAAGCGCGTACGTGTTTGTTGGTCGCGCGGCAGGTTCGGATTGGCTCCGGTCGAATCGGGGTAGCATACGCCGCCGCCGTTTTGGATGTTGCCCGGCCCGCACAACACCGTGAAGGGAAAGCCGTCTTGCAAGGTGAAGATGCCGCCCAATTGCCAGCCGCCAATCAGCGCGTTGGCGAACTTGTTGTCGAGGTTAATCTGTTTGCCTTTGCCGATGGGCAAGTCCCACAAGCCCGAAGTCGTCCAGCGACGGCGGAAATCAAACGCCGACAA
Organism: Acidobacteriota bacterium; assembly: GCA_031414155.1. Lineage (GTDB taxonomy): Bacteria > Acidobacteriota > Blastocatellia > RBC074 > RBC074 > JACPYM01. The sequence goes on along the minus strand of JANNUY010000026.1, from coordinate 4,796 downwards.
GCCGCGTTCGAGCGCGAGGTTGTAATTGTTCGACGGCGTCAACGAGTCGCCATCCGTCGTGCGCACGCCGCTGCCGTTATCAATTGACTTGCCCCAGGCGAACGAACTGATGAACGTCAGGCCGTTCGAGAATCGTCGCTGGGCTTTCAGATACAACGCGTGATAGCTCGAATGACTAGGCGCGTTCATGACCTGAAAGCTGCCGAATTTCGGGAAGGGGCGCGCGTTGTTCGTGTTAGGCAACTGGCTCGGTTCGGGGTTGTTGTAACTTTGCAAGCGCCGCAGGTGAACGCCCGCCGAACCGAAATATGTGATTTCAGCCGTCATATTGCTGGTGACTTCGCGTTGGAAGCCGAACGACCATTGCGCCACATACGATGAAGGCTCGTCGAACTGGTTGATCAAAATAAACGTCGGCGCACCAGTGCGCGCAAACGGTTGCTCGAAACTCAGATTCGGACGGAAGCTTTCAGCCGGTTCGTTACGGCGCACGGTGAAAGGCGCATTGCGCACGATGTCGAAGGTCGCGTTGCCGATGTCGCGTACGTAATAGAGGCCTGCGCCCGTACGCAACACCGTCTTTGAATTGATCTGATAAGCGATGCCCAGGCGCGGCGCGAAATCGTTCTTGTCGTTGCGATAGGCGCGCGAACCGAAGCGTCCATCGCGCACGTACTTGATGTCTGACGCAAGGCGGAACGGTACGTTACCCGCGTAAGGATCGCCCTCACCTGCGCGCACGTAAGTCGGTTCAAGCGAATTGTCCCAACGAAAATCAATGTTGACGATGGCGTCGTGTTTGTCGCGGAAGGGTTGGTCGTTTTCCCACCGCAAGCCGAAATTCAACGTCAGCTTGGGCGTAATCTTCCAGTTATCCTGCGCATACAACGCGAAATAGTTCGAGCGGAAGTTGGCGACGGGAGCGCCGATCTGACCTTCGGCGTTGTTGAAATGTCCGAGCAGAAAATCAGCCAACGGAGCGCCGCCGCGATTGGCGGCTGCCAGCAACGGCTGTTGCGTGAAGCGTCCGTCAAAGCCGAAACGTCCCCGCGTGACCACGCCGCCGATCTGGTTGTAACGCACGCGCCGCCATTCGCCGCCGAACTTGGCCGAATGTTTGCCGACCGTCCACGAAAAATTGTCTATCAACTGAAAGGTCGTGTCGTAATTGATAAACGGCGCGTCGCTCTCTTCGCCTATACCCGCGAAGCCAGTGATGCCGATGTTGGGTACGCCCCAATACAACGGATTGTCGCTGGGGATGTTGATGCCGAGCGCTTTCACGACGTTCTCGGTGTTGGCGCGCGGCGAGATGTGTCCGTTGACGAGGCGGCTCAGGCCGATGCGCAAGTCGTTCACCTTGCTCGAACCAATGGTGCGCGTATTGGCGATCACGCCTTGTTGCACATCGGTGTCGGTGTTGATGCCCATGTTCGGCAGAGGGTAAGGGTCTAAGCCCAACTCGTGCGAAATGCTGTGGCGGAAGAACCACGACGAATTTGAGCTTTCGGTGAAATCCAACCGATAGGTGAATTGATCGGCGTTGATGCGTTTGCTTTCGTCGTTGAGGTAATTGTTTACGCGATTGGCGTTTTGTGCCGCCGGGAAATAAGCGAGCAATTTTCTGCTCACCGGATGAATGCGGTTGTCGGGAATCTTGTTGCCCGCAAACGGCGTAGGCGTGCCAATCACGTTGCCAGCCGCATCAAACACGCGCGTGCGCGGGTCGTAGATGATGCTGGGGTTCGCCGAAAAATCGCCGAGGCGTTCCGCCGCGAGCGGCACGTTGATCGCTTGCGTCAGGGCTTTGCGTTCGCGCAAGCCTTCCCAGTTGAAGAGGAAAAACAAACGGTCTTTGCCGTTGAACAGCTTAGGAATCCACACGGGGCCGCCCGCCGTCGCGCCGTATTGGTTGCGCTTAAAGGGCGGAATCGGACGGTCGGCGCGGTCGAAATAGTTTTTCGCGTCGAGCGACGAGTTGCGCAAAAACTCAAAGAGCGTCCCGTGAAATTGATTGCCGCCTGATTTGGTCGAGACGTTGATTTGCGCAATCGCGCGGCCATATTCGGCGTCGAACAAACCCGCCTCGACTTTGAATTCCTGAATTGCATCAATCGAGGGCAGCAACATATAGCTGTTGAAATTCAGGTCGGTGTTCTCAATGCCGTCGAGCGAATAGTGGTTGTAATGGATGCGCTGTCCGCTGACGTTGAGCGCGAAACTGTTGCGCTGTCCGCCCATTCGTTGCTTGCCCTGCGACGACGACGGCCCGTTGGTCGTCGCACCGGGAATCAACGAAGTCAGTTGCAAATAGTTGCGGCCATTCAACGGCAACTCGACGATGGAACGATTCTCGATGACCGTGCCAATCGAAGCATTTTCGCTTTGCAGTATCGGAGCGCCGCCAGCGATTTCGACGACGTTGGTGAGTTCGCCGACTTCGAGCGCGAGGTCAATGCGGTTGGCGCTGCCGACCAGCACTTCGATGTTTTTGCGTTCGACGGCACGAAAGCCCTGCTTCTCGGCCTTGAGCGTATAGACGCCGGGCGCGAGCGCAGGGAAGGCATAAAGCCCTGAGTCATTGGTTTGCACTTCGCGCGTGGCGTTGGTGGCGAGATTGACGAGCGCGACTTTGACGCCTGCGACGGCGGCGGTGGTTTGATCGTTTACAACGCCGCTGATCTCGCCCGAAGGCGTTTGCGCCCCTAGCGGTGCGATAAGGAACACGGCAAGTAACAAGCTGACGGCGATACTGCGTTTAAGCATTGAGACACCTCCTGTGGCGATGGGTTGTACAGAATAAAGCTGTGGCACAACGATGGTATCTGGTGCCACAGCGGATTTGTGAAGCGGGTTTGGTATTGATGCGGCGCGCAGCTTCACGCCGTTGTTGAAAAAACGCAAGCGTGACAGGTGCGCCTGCGTCTCTCGCGGCTGCAACGCGGGTTACTAACCAGCGTTACATAGCTGGGCGAAATATCCGGCACAGGGCTTGCTGCAACAGCCACAGCACGATGGCTGCCAACAGCGACATTACCAACCAGTATTGCCAATAACTCGTGAACCAGGCTTGTGCCGCGCCATAAGCGTAATGCGCTACGTTGATATTGATTTCGGGTTTGGTGGCGAAACGGCAAAGTTGCTGCAAGCCGAGAAACCAAACCCACGCTTGCCACCACGTATTTCGTTCAGCGCGTATGTGATACAAAAGCCAGAAGCCCAACGCCGCGCCACCCAAATGCGAAAGCCACGAAACCGGCCAGATGATGTGCGTCGAAACTATGTCAATCGCCCACGGCAACAAACCGAGAATTGCCCAAAGCGCTCCTACGCGCAATGCCAGCGGAAAGGCGAAAAACAACCCGACGGCGAGCAACAGGTTGGCGATGTGGCAACTCCACAGCATTTGTTCGGGCGTGCCCCATTTGACGTAATCAGCCAACCGGATGATAAAGAGCGCCAACGGCACGAAACCTAACCAACGACGTAGTTGGCGCATTTGGGTGATGGGTTTCATCTGAAAAATCTCCGCAAAGGAACTTGAATCGCTTATGCATAACCTTTTGTTAGCGATGCGCGGCATTAGCAAGCAATACCCCGGCGTCGTCGCGCTTAATGATGTCTCACTCGAAATCGCGCCCGCCGAAATCGTCGCGTTGATTGGCGAGAACGGCGCAGGCAAATCTACGTTGATGAAAATTCTCGGCGGCGTCGTTGCGTGCGACCAAGGCGTGGTCGAGTTAAACGGCCAGGCCGTTGAAATCACTTCGCCGCTCGCAGCCAGCCAGCACGGAATCGAATTCATCCATCAGGAATTGAGCGTACTCGAAAACCTCGACGTAGCGGGCAACATCTTTTTGCGGCGCGAACCGACTTACGGCGGGTTTTTGAAACTGATTGATCGCCCAAAGATGTACGCTGATGCCGATGCCGCGTTGCGTCGCGTAGGGCTGGATATTTCAAGCCGTACGGCAACGAGCGCGCTTTCTATCGCGCAACGGCAACTCGTCGAAATCGCGTGCTGCCTGAACGTCGGCGCGCGGCTGTTGATTATGGATGAGCCTACGTCAAGTTTGACGTTGACCGAAACGCGCCGCCTGCTCGACATCGTCAAAGAACTCAAAGCGCAAGGTGTCAGCGTGATTTACATCACGCATCGCCTTGACGAAGTCGAAGCCATCGCCGACCGCGTCGTAGGCTTGCGCGATGGTCGCAACGCCGGAGCCTTGAGCAAAGCCGAAATTGCGCGCGACCGCATGGTCAAACTGATGGTCGGGCGCGAGCTGAAAGACTATTACGCGCCGCCTGTGGGCAAATCCGGTCAGCCAGACCACGAAAACTATTTGCAAGTGAAAGGCTTGCGCACGTTGCGTTATCCAGAACACGAGATTTCGTTCAGCGTCGCGCAAGGCGAAGTGTTGGGCTTCGCCGGATTGATCGGCGCGGGGCGTTCAGAAATTGCGCGCGCACTGTTCGGCGCTGACCCGATGATGGCGGGCGCAGTGCATCTGAATGGAAAGTTGCTCAAGCTCGCTTCGCCGCGTGACGCCATCGCCGCCGGGCTTTACCTTGCGCCCGAAGACCGCCGCCAATCTGGCCTCGTGATTGATTTCAGCATCCGCGACAACATCACGCTGCCCGCGTTGAAAAGTTATGCGAACGCGGGACTGATTGACGACAAACGCGAAACGGCGCGCGCGACTGAAATGATGCAGACCATCAACGTCAAAGCGCCGCACGCCGGTATGCGCGTAGGAAACCTGAGCGGCGGCAATCAGCAAAAAGTCGTACTCGCG
>JANNUY010000025.1:0-5255 GCA_031414155.1 Acidobacteriota bacterium | reverse complement strand
TGGTCGGTTCGTGGGGCCCGGCGGGCGGCGGCATGTGGGGACGCACCGGCGGCGCGATTGATTCCAAAGGCGTGATGTATACCGGCACCGGCGACGGGCCGTGGAATCCTGAAAACGGTGTTTACGGCAACGGCATCATCGGCGTAGCGCAAGACCCCGCGACCAAAGCGGGCAAGCTGATTGATTATTTCGGCCCGAAAAACGCCGAGTGGTTGTGGAAGCGCGATCTAGACATGCAAGTCAGTTGCTCGATCTTCAAATACAAGGGCAAAGAGTTGATGGTGGATTCCGGCAAAGAAGGCGTAATGTATTTGATGGATACCGAATCAATCGGTGGCGATGACCACCGCACGCCGCTTTATACAACTCCACTGTTTTGCAACGAAGAAGTGAACTTCGCTTCGGCAGGCGTGTGGGGGTCGTTGGCAACTTGGGAAGACGCACGAGGTACGCGCTGGGTGTTGACTCCTTTTTGGGGGCCGAAACATTCCAAGTATAAAGCGCCCATCGAAAACGGCGTCGTCAAACAAGGCGCAATTCTTGCGCTCAAAGTGAATGAGAAAGGCGGCAAGTGGACACTCGATCCCGCATGGATTTCGCGCGATATGGATCGCGCTGAACCTCCGGTAATCGCCAACGGTGTGATCTTCGCTTATGGCAGCGGCGAAGATACGGCGCAGGCCGCATTCGACATTGGCCTCGCTTATAACAACCAAACCGACAATCGCATCAGGAATTCGACCAAAGCGGTTCTTTATGCGCTTGATGCGCAAACCGGCAAGGAGCTTTGGAACAGCGGCAACACGATTGCTTCGTGGAACCATTGGGGCGGCTTGTCGGTGGCGAACGGCAAGGTTTATATCAATACGTTTGATGGTTATCAGTATTGCTTTGGCATTCAAGGAGGAGCGAAGTAATGAAGAAGATTTTTTCAGCAGTACTGTTAAGCGCGGCATTCACCGTTCCCGCGTTGGCACAGCGCACGGGGCTTGATTGGATGACTGACAATTCTGACGCGCAACGTTCAGCGTGGATTCGCACGGACGGCAAGATCAGAAAAGATTCGATTAAGCCCGGCGGTGATTTCAAATTTCTTTGGAAGATGAAAACCAAAAACGCGCCGAAGGGGATGAATAACCTCTTTGCGCCTTCTGCGCTTGATCGGCTGATCGGCTTTCGCGGCTTTCGTATGCTCGGTTTTTTTGCTGGCAGTTCCAATAACCTTGTGACGATTGACACCGATTTGGGTCGGCTCGAATGGGAAAAGACATTGAAGGTTGCGCCTTCGACCAAACCCAGCACGCTCGCTTGCCCAGGCGGCATTACCACTGGCGTAGCGCGTCCGGCCTTGTTCACTATGCCAGCCGTGCCGACGACTGATGTCTTTCGTGTCGGACGCAACCAGCCGGGCAAGAGCGCTGTGGGCGAACCGGGGCAAGGCGCGGTCACACTTGCGAACGTGCGTCCGTCAGCACCGCGACCGGCTAACTCCGCACCGGCAACATTGCCGAGCGTGCAACAACGACTGACTAACCAAGCCAATCCGCCGGGCGGACAATTAGGAGCCGGGCCGTTTTTGGTTTACGCCTTGGCGGGTGATGGCATGTTGCATTCAATGCATTTGTCGAATGGTGCTGATTACCAACCCGCCTTACCGTTTTTGCCTGCGGGAGCCAATGCCGTCGGACTTTTTGTGGGCGATGACTATGCTTATGCGGTCACGCAAAACGGTTGCAACGGCACAGCCAACGGTGTTTGGGCGATTGATCTGACAACCAAAGAAGTGAAAACCTTCAAAGCCAACGTCGCCGGTTCGACAGGCTTCGCCTTCGATTCAAACGGCACGATGTATGTCGCCACGGGCAGCGGCGGCGATAAACCCAATTCACTGGTTGCGCTCGATAGCAAAACACTCGCCGTGAAAAGCTCGTTTGCGGGTTCAACCGAATTCTCGACTTCGCCGGTCGTGCTTGCACACAAAGGCAAGACGCTGGTGGCGGCGGCGACCAAAGACGGACGTGTGCATTTGTTTGATAGCGCTGATTTGAGCAAGCCGTTGAGTTCGTCAAACTCAACAGTGAAAGCGGCTGATTTCGCACCGGGTTCGTTGGCAAGCTGGCAAGACTTGAGCGGAACTCGCTGGATTCTGGCGGCGGCTTCGAGCGCACAAGCGACGCAACTTGGTTTCAAAGCTGAGAACGGGGCTTTGACCAAAGGCGCAGTGGTCGCGTGGAAAGTTGTCGAAGATAGCGGCGCACTCACATTGCAACCGGGTTGGGCTTCGCGCAATCTCGATGGCCCACTCACGCCAACGATTATCAACGGCGTAGTTTTCGCTACGTCAAGTGGCCATTTACAAACCCAGCCCCAAATCAACGATGCCAAAATCCCTGTCGCGCAGCGCGTGTTGCGTTCAGGTAAGGCAGTGCTTTATGCGCTCGATGGTATGACCGGCAAAGAGCTTTGGAACAGCGGCGCGACGATGACTTCGTTTGCGACCAGTGGCGCACTCTCAGGCGGCATGAGCCAGATTTATGTGACGACCTATGACGGCACTGTCTGGACGTTCGGTTTCCCGATGGAACATTGATTAACCCAGAAATTTTAGATCACAATTGGCGGGCTGTTAGCCCATTTCACAGTTGAGGTATTGCAGTACTATGAAAGATTGTCCTGTCCCTTCCCGAATGCTTCGCGTTGGTGTGCTGGCGCTGGCCATGGCTTTATTGGCGGTAACTTTTTCTTCGGCGCGCCAAACGCGCCCGATGCCTGATGGCCCTGGCAAAGCTGAAACTGTGAAGATGTGTTCATCCTGCCACGATCTGGATAAATCGCTCTCACTCAAACAAGACCGCGCGGGCTGGCAACGTACGGTTGAAAAGATGATTGCGTTTGGGTTGAAAACCACTGATAGCGACATCGTGGCCGTCGTCGAATATCTCACCCGCAGCTATCCGGCTGACGATGTGCCGCGTCTCAAGGTCAACAGCGCCGAAGCCATCGAATTTGAAAGCACACTGGGCATCAAGCGTTCGCAAGCCAAAGCCATCATTGCTTATCGTGATAAGAATGGCGCGTTCAAATCTATCGCCGATTTGAAGAAAGTCCCTGGCATCGAAGCCGCCAAGATTGACTCGAAAAAAGATCGCTTAATTTTTGAATGAACAAAACCGTCGCTACATTGTTGCTCGCTTTGATCGTTTTGGGTTGTGTCGCCGCCGCGCGTGCGCCGCAGGATTGCGCGTCTACGATCAATGCGCTTGAGCAACAGGTCGAAACGCAACGCAAATTGCTGTGGGATTGGGCGGGCTTGATTCGCTATGGCAGTGAGAATACCGAACTGCCCAAGCCGAAACCCGACGAAACACGGGTCGTCTTTATTGGCGATGAGATTCTCGAAAACTGGTCGCCGTTTTTCGCTGGCAAGCCTTATCTGAATCGCGGCATCGCGGGGCAGACTTCGGCGCAAATGCTGGTGCGCTTCAGGCAGGACGTGATCAAGCTCAAACCAAAGGTCGTTATCATCGCCGCAGGTACGAATGACATCGCCAGCATTCACGGCCCGATTACGCAACAGATGAGCGCCGAGAACATCACTTCGATGGTGGAATTGGCAAAAGCCAACAACATCAAAGTCGTGCTGGCTTCGGTGACGCCGATTTGCGATTGCTATACGAAACGTTCTGCGTTGCGCCCGTTCGGAAAAATCATTGGCTTGAATAACTGGTTAGAAGAATACGCGGCAGCGAGCGGCTCGGTTTATCTGAATTATTTCGCCGCGCTCGGTGGTCGTAATCTGAAAAAGGAATTTACCACCGACGGCGTGCTGTTGAATGACGCGGCTTATACGGCGATGGCTCCTTTAGCTGAGGCCGCGATTGCCAAGACACTAGGTAAATAATTATGAATTACGAAGATCGTATTGTCGTTGATTCACGCATTCGTAGCGGCAAGCCGTGTATTCGCGGCACTCGCATTACGGTTTACGATGTCTTTGATTATCTGGGGGGCGGAATGACAGAAGCAGAGATTCTTGACGATTTTCCCGACCTGACGATTGAAGACATTCAGGCTTGTTATCAGTTCGCGGCGAATCGTGAACGCCGGTTGATGGTGGTCTCGCATGCGGTTGCTGTTTGACGAAAACCTTTCTCCTAAATTACCACGTTTGCTCGCTGCTCAGTTTCCCGGCAGCTTGCATATACGCGAGTGCGGATTGAAAGGCGCGACGGATGAAATCATCTGGGAATTTGCACGCACCAATCAATTGACGATTGTTTCTAAAGATGCAGATTTTTATCAACGCTGCATACTGTTCGGCGCTCCGCCGAAATTTATTTGGTTGCGTGTCGGTAATTGTAGCCGTGACGACTTAGTCAATTTGCTGATGACACATGAAGCTGACATTCAATTGTTGGACGCCGATCCTGCTGAAGCTATCTTGGTAATGTCTTGATGAACTAACGGAGACCTATGAGTACACAACCTAAAAACCAATTTCCGAAACTGCACAACGCCACCTGGCCCGGCTTGGTAGGCAAAGGCGGGCCCGATTCAGAACCTGTCATCGAGTTTGAAAAGATGCTCGATATGACCGCCGCCGCTTCGTTCAACGGCCAAAAGTTCGACGGCGTAGACATCTTTCTTTCCCTGCCTCATACCGACATTGATTCGACCGACGATCAGTTGAAAGCGTTAAGCGATCAAGTCGCCGCGCGCGGCCTCGTCATCGGTTCACTCGTTGCGCCTGTCTGGGGGCCGACCGGCGGAGGTTCGGCGATGGGTTCTGACGAAGAGCGAGTGGCGTTCCTGACGCAAATTCGCAAGTCGTGTGAGATTGCCCAAAAGCTCAACAAGCTCGGCATCCGCAAATACGGCGTTGTCCGCGTTGATTCTTCGTGCAGCCCCGGCGATTGGTCGCAAGACCCGGCGGGCAATACTAAAAAGATCGCTGACACGTTCCGCGAAGCCTGCAACATTGCGGAAGGCTTCGGTGAACGGCTCGCTGCCGAAGGCGAAATTTGTTGGGGCGGCATGCATAGCTGGAAAGACTTGAACGATTTGCTTGAACAGGTCGGACGCCCTGAGACGTTGGGCATTCAGGCGGACATGGCGCACACAATGCTGTTCACGATGGGTTACAACGCACCCGAACACAACCTATTGCCCGCAGATTATGACTGGCAAGACAAAGAAGTTTTATACGAAGCGCTCGGCAAAATGACCAGTGTGCTGCGTCCGTGGGTCAAAGACTT
>JANNUY010000024.1:0-8860 GCA_031414155.1 Acidobacteriota bacterium | reverse complement strand
GCGCCCTTCGGTGTTGGCGTGCGCATTGCGATGGTAGCCCTCGCTAACGGTCGGGTTACGGACACGGGAGAAACCATGTACCAAAGATTCAAGAACCAAGTCGTCATCGTCACAGGCGGCAGCGCAGGCATCGGCGAGGCTGTATGTGAAATGTTTGCCGAAGAAGGCGCGCGCGTCGTTATCGCCGACCTTGACGACGCCGCCGGACAAGCTGTCGCCGAACGCATAACGCAAAACGGCGGCGCGGCGCTATTCGTCCACACCGATGTCGCCAGCGAAGCCGACGCCCAACGCTTGAGCGCCGAAACCGTCAAAGCCTTTGGCGCGGTAAACGTGCTGGTCAATAACGCGGCGGCGTTCGTATTGAAAGGCGTCGAAGCCTCCGTCACTGACTGGATGAAAAGCCTGAGCGTCAACGTGATTGGGACTGCACTCGTGACGAAATACGCCGTCGAAGCGATGAAGCGGAATGACGACGGCCAGGGCAAAGGCGCGATTGTGAATCTGTCTTCAATCTCTGGCTTTGTCGCGCAACCGAATTTTTTGACTTACAGCGCCACCAAAGCCGCGCTCGTGCAAATGACCAAAAACCTCGCGCTCGATCTCGCGCCGTTCAACATTCGCGTGAATGCTGTTTGTCCGGGTACGATTTTGACGCGGGCTTCACACGACCACATGGAACGCACCGGCCAATCGCTCGCCGACTTCCTCGCCGAACAAGGCCCCGCGCACCTGCTCAATCGCGTAGGCCATCCGCGCGAAGTCGCTTATCCGATTTTGTTTCTGGCTTCAGAAGAAGCTTCGTTTATTACGGCTACGCACTTGATGGTGGATGGCGGATACACCGCACGCTAGCTTATCCACATACAATAGACTTGCCAGAACGCCTTCAAATCCATACACTGCGCGACTTTGTTCGATGCCCCGTTGCGTAACGAGGGCAATTTTATTGATCCAAGTCATTTTTATAGGAGTATTGAATGCGTGCCTTTTCCACAGTTGTATTCGTTCTTGTGCTGGCTTTTGGGGCTTTCGCGCAATCAGGTATTGCGCCTCAGCAGCCAATGGGCCCGGCGCAAAACCTGAACGCTCAAACCGCAACAGCTTTAGACCAATCTTATTATCAACTCGACGTAGCCGAACTGCTGCAACGCGCGACCTCGCTCGAAGGCCGCCGCGTGACGCTCACCGCTGAAATCGTTTCGCTCAACGCGCGTCGTCAAACGATTGATCTTTATGACGACGCTTCACACAAATTCATCGCAGTTTCGATTGCGCAATTGCCGCGCAACCAACGCAAAACGCTGCACAACGAACCCGTCAACCGCGTCACCGTTTTCGGGCGAATTACACGTAACAATGGACAACTGCTGCTCGAAGCCGAACAGTTAATGCCCGTGGTGATTACGTTAGCAAAACGATAAGCCCTAACTTGTAACTCATAAGGCCGCGTTCGCGTCTCAATACGTGAACGCGGCTTTTGCTTTTTTTGAAGCAGGGCTGCTACCTTGCCACCCTATCAAACAACTATGCGCATCATTACGCTTAATCTGAACGGCATTCGTTCGGCGACGTCCAAAGGCGTCAGCGATTGGCTGGCGAAAACTGAGGCCGACGTCATCTGTTTGCAGGAAGTTCGCGCGCTGCCCGACCAAGTGCCTGAAACCTGGGCTTCGCTCGGTTATCATGCCGAATGGTATCCAGCAGAAAAGCCCGGTTACAGCGGCGTCGCGTTGCTTTCTAAAACCAAGCCCAAGAAAGTCACGCGCGGGATGGGTTCCAGTTTCGACAATGAAGGCCGCGTGCTGCAAGGCGATTTCGGCGGCGTGAACGTTATCTCGACTTATATTCCGTCAGGCACGAGCAGCGCCGAACGGCTGGCGATCAAGCTGAAATTCATGGATGAGTTTCTCGCGCATTGCCGCAAGTTGCGTAAGTCGAAACGCGACTTCGTATTCTGTGGCGACTTTAACGTAGCCCATCAACAGATTGATTTGAAAAACTGGCGCGGCAACCAAAAGAACAGCGGCTTCCTGCCCGAAGAACGCGCGTGGGTCAGCGAACTTTTGGCGTCGGGTTATCACGATACGTTTCGTGAACAGGTCGGCCCCGAAGCCGTACATTATTCGTGGTGGTCGAATCGCGGCAACGCGCGCGCCAACAATGTCGGATGGCGATTGGATTACCAATTCGCTACGCCGGGGTTGAATAAGGTTGCGCATTCGCCGCGCATTCACACTGAAGATTTCTTTTCCGATCACGCTCCTGTGATCATTGATTACGACGTTTAATTCAAAGGAAGGACACCCAATGTTGAAACGATATATCAGCGTATTCGCAGTCATTCTGTTGTTAGGTTTCTCGTCGGTCGCGCAAGTGGCGACGACTGAAAACGTAGACCTCGAGATGATGAAAAAAATCCGTGCAGAAGGCATGGAACGTTCCAAAGTGATGGACACGTTAAGCTGGCTGACCGATGTCGTCGGCCCGCGCCTGACGGGTTCGCCGCAAATGAAACACGCCAACGAATGGACGAGACAACGCCTCACCGAATGGGGCATGGAAAACGCCAAACTCGAAGCGTGGGGGCCATTCGGACGCGGCTGGTCACTCGAAAAGTTTTCGGCCAACGTTCTCGAACCGGTGGCTTTTCCGCTCATCGGTTATCCCAAAGCCTGGACGCCCGGCACCAACGGCGCGATCACCGGCGACGTAATTTATCTCGACACCAAGACCGAAGCCGATTTCGACAAATATCGCGGCAAGCTCAAAGGCGCGATTGTATTGCTGATGCCGATGCGCGAAGTAAAAGCGTGGCTGACTGCGCCTGGGTCGCGTTATAACGAAACCGATTTGCTGGCGATGGCGAACGCCGACCCGCCCGCGCCCGGTGGCGGACGACGTGGGGGCGCTGGCCCAGGCGGGGGCGCTCTGCCCGCTGGCATGCCACCTGAGATGGAAGCGCGCTTCAACCAAATGCGTGAGCAACAAGCAATACTGCAAAAACGCACCGAGTTCATTCGCAACGAAGGCGCTGCCGTAATCGTGGATATGGGTCGCAACGGCGATGGCGGTACGTTGTTTGTCGCCAGCGGCGGGCCGCGCGATAAAAACGCGACGCAAGCATTGCCTTCGATCACCGTCACGGTCGAGCATTACGGACGCATCATGCGTATGCTCGAAAAAGGCACGAAGGTTCGGATGGAAGTGGACATCAAAGCCAAATTCCATGACGACGATTTGATGAGTTACAACACGACGGCTGAAATCCCCGGCACTGATTTGAAAGACGAAGTCGTGATGTGCGGCGCGCACCTTGATTCGTGGCACAGCGGCACGGGCGCAACCGACAACGCCGCAGGCAGCGCCGTCGGCATGGAAGCCTTGCGCATTCTTAAAGCGTTGGGCGTCAAACCGCGTCGTACCATTCGCATCGGTTTATGGAGCGGCGAAGAGCAAGGCTTGCTCGGTTCGCGCGCTTATGTTGGGCAGCATTTCGCGGAACGTCAGGGCGGCGCTCAACCAAATCCGGCGGGCGGGCCACCGGCAGGCGGCCCAGGCGGTGGCTTTGGTGGGCCGACCGGCCCGCTGACACTCAAGGCTGAACACGCCAAGTTCTCGTCTTATTTCAACCTTGATAACGGCACGGGGAAGATTCGCGGCATTTATTTGCAAGGCAACGAAGCCGCGCGTTCGATCTTTCGCGCGTGGCTCGCACCGTTCAAAGACCTGGGCGCTTCGACCATCACGATCAGCAACACAGGTGGAACCGATCACCAATCGTTCGACGGCGTAGGCCTGCCGGGCTTCCAGTTCATTCAAGACCCGGTGGAATACGACACGCGCACGCACCACTCGAACAAGGATGTTTACGAACGCATTCAGGCCGACGATATGAAACAGGCTTCAGTCATTATGGCGGCCTTTTTGTATAACGCCGCGATGCGTGACGAAAAGCTGCCGCGCAAGCCAGTGGCCGCGCCCCAGCAAGCCGGACGTTAGTCTGGTTCATCAACAAAGTGTAGGGCGGGTTACTAACCGCCCTACACTCCAAGCGCGTCGGACGAGCGTTGCCACGCGGCAATGGCTCGTCTTTTTCGTCAGAGGACTTGTCGCTATGCTCACTCGCTTTTCATGGTCGCTGCTGTTCACGTTGCTGTTAGGTGTCGGCCTAACGTGGGGATTGCAATACGCGCCGTTGCTTTCGGCTGAAACCAAAGCCCGCGAAAAAGGCGAAAAGCCCGGCGCTGACGAGTGGTTCGTCGAACAGCGCGCTTATCCGTTGAAAGCGATCCCCTTCGACGCGCGCGTCAAAGCTATCGAACAAATGGACGCCGCCGAAGCGCGACAGACGGCAACGCGCGTCAAACTTTATGGCAAAGCCGCGAATATCATTGCGCAACAAAGCCAGCCGCGTTGGGAAGCCTTGGGGCCGCAGCCCATCGCCAACGGCAACACGGGCGCAGTCGCCAAGCCCGCGTCAGGCCGAGCAACGGCGATTGCGTTGCATCCTAATTACGACGGCACAAACAACCGCACGATCTTTCTGGGCACAGCGCACGGCGGCGTGTGGAAGACCACCGACAACGGCGCGAATTGGATGCCCATCACTGACGATCAACCTTCGCTGGCGATTGGTTCGATGGCGATTGATCCGACCAACGCTGACGTGATTTATGTCGGCACGGGCGAAGGCAACGCGAGCGGCGACTGTTATTACGGCGCGGGTTTGCTCAAGACGACGGATGGCGGCGCGTCGTGGCGCGTGATCGAAGGGCCGACGGCAACCATCGCGCCGCGCCTGCCTGCCTTTCGCGGACTCTCAATCAAACACCTCACGATTGACCCGAATAACACGCAAACGATTTATCTTTGCACTCGAACGGCTTCGGCTTATGGCCCGGCGGGCGGCGGCGGTACGACCGGCATCGTGCCTGGGCAACGCGGCTTGTGGAAGTCAACCGACGGCGGCGAAACGTGGCGCAACCTTGAGGTTATCGGTGCGAACATCACTTACAGCGCCAGCCAGTTGCTGATTCACCCCAACGATTCAAACACCGTTTTCACCAGCGTATTTGGGCGCGGCATTTATCGTTCAAAACAAGGCGGCGAACCCGGCTCGTGGGAATGGCTGGCGGGCGGCTTGCCACAAAGCACTGACATTCAACGCGTCGAGATGACAACGAGTGCGCCGCTTGCGCCTTCGACTAATCCGACCCTGTTGGCGGTGATTGCGAATGCTGGCAGCACCTTGCACGGCTTATTTCGTTCGACCGACAACGGCGACTCGTGGCAAACGCTTAGTGACCCGCCGAGCGTCGCACAGACGAATTACAATCTCGCCTTGGCCGCAGACTCGCGTGATCCGAACATTCTCTATTTCGGCTTGGTGAATTTTTATCGCAGCCTCAACGGCGGTATGACATGGCAAAATCAAACGGCAGGCGACGCAACCAATGGCGGCGTTCACGTAGACCAACACGCCGCATTGATTGACCCTAAACACCCCAATCTGTTTTTCATCGCCAACGACGGCGGCATGTGGCGTTCAGAAAACGCGAACGATACGGCGGCGATGCGGTGGGTGAACCTCAACACCACACTCAACACCGTGCAATTTCAAGGCGTTGCGTTGCATCCGGTTGATCCAAACTTCCTGTTGGGCGGCACGCAAGACAACGGCACGAATCGTTTCACCGGCAACCAGGCATGGACGCGCGTCGCGGGCGGCGATGGCGGATACGCGCTCGTTGACCAGTCGCGCCCCAACATCGTTTGGCACAGCTTTCAAAACAACAATCAGGCAGGCACGACGACGGCTAGTTTCGGGCCGCGCGTTTCGATGAATGCGGGCGACACTTGGGCAGAACGCGGCTGTCGCGCGAGTTGCACCGCGACGCCGGGCAGCATGAATCCGACCGACCGCGTAGGCTTTTATTCGCCGATGAATTTGCACACGGGCTTCACTGAACCGAACAACGTGATTTATTGGGGTACGCAGCGCGTTTATCGTTCGCCAAATCTCGGCATCACATGGACGGGACTGGGCGCAAGCACTGACGGCTTTGGCGCAGACCTCACGAAAGGCGCGGGGCGTGTCACAGCGATTACGGCACATCCCTCATTGGATAAAACCATTACGCCGCCCGGCGAAACGGCTTGGGTAGGCACGAGCGACGGCAACATCCAAGTCACGACCAACGCAGGTAAACTGGCCGAGGCCACGTTCACCAATGTCACCAAAGCGCCGCTGCCCAATCGTTTCGTGACGGACATTGCGACTGACGCGACGAATGCCAAGCGCGTATATGCGACCTATTCGGGGTTCAACGCGGGCACGCCGACGACGCCGGGGCATGTGTTCGTGACGAATGATTTTGGCGAAACGTGGCGCGATGTGAGCGGCGACTTGCCGGATTCGCCGGTGACTTCGATTGCAATTGATTCGACGCGCAACGGCACGCTCTATATCGGCACCGACATTGGCGTCTTTCAAACAACGGATGAGGGCGCGACGTGGGTGCGGTTGGGCAACGGCCTGCCGCGCGTCGCTTCGTTCATGGTGCGTTTGCACGAAGCCTCACGCAGTTTGGTCGTGGCGACACATGGACGCGGCATGTTTCGATTGAAATTGCCGCAGACAACGGTTTCGGTAAACGCTGCGAGCTTTGACCGCAACGCACTGCCGATTGAAGGCATCGTCGCGGCCTTTGGCGACAAGCTGGCGACGCGCACAGAAACCGCTGCGACGTTGCCGCTGCCTACACGATTGGCGGGTACGACGGTGACGCTGACCGATGCCAACGGCGCGACGCACGATGCGCCGCTGTTTTTCGTCTCGCCGCAACAGATCAACTATTTGATTCCGCCTGCCCTGGCCTCCGGCGCATTCACTGTCACGATCACGAGCGCCGACGGCACAACGGCTTTTGGCATTGAGCGCGCGCGCAACACTGCGCCTGCTGTGTTCACTTTCAGCGGCAACGGACGCGGCGTGCCTGCGGGCTTCGCCATTCGCATCAAGCAAGACGAACAAACGTTTGTTCCCATTGCGACGCCGGAGGGAAACCCCGTCGCCGTTGACCTCGGTGAAGCTGACAATCAAGTGGTGTTGGTGATTTTCGGCACAGGCTGGCGACGCTATCCGGCCACAAATGAACCGCGCGTAACGATTGGCGGCGCGGTGGCGACGGTCGCTTACGCGGGCTTAGCGCCCGGCTTTGTCGGACTCGATCAATTGAACTGTGTGATTCCGCGTTCGCTGATCGGACGCGGCGCGGCAGAGGTGGTCGTGCGCGTCAACGGAGCCAGCTTCAGCTCCAACGCCACCAGCATTCAAATCAAATGACTTACTTATCAATTCTCATCGCCTATGCATTGGTCATGATTTTGCTCGGCGCGTATCTTGCGCGCCGCGTGAAACAGTCCAGCGACTTTTTCGTCGCCGGACGCCAACTCAGCGCGGGGTTAATTTTCGGTACGTTAATCGCCGCCAACATCGGCGCGGGTTCAACCGTAGGCGCAACGGGCTTGGGCTTTCGTGACGGCCTTGCTGCGTGGTGGTGGGTGGGTTCAGCCGGACTCGGTTCGCTCATTCTCGCTTTCACCGTCGGCCCGCGCATCTGGCTCGTAGCGAAAGAATTCGATTTGATGACCGTCGGCGATTATCTCGAACATCGTTATGACAAGCGCGTCAGGCGGCTGGTCGCTGTGTTGTTGTGGGGCGGCGCGCTGGCGATTCTCGCGGGGCAGTTGATTGCGATTGCGTTGATCCTCAACGTCACCGCCGGCATCAGCAAACCCATTGGAGCAGCGATTGGTGCCACCGTCGCCACTTTATATTTCGTCTTTGGCGGATTGCTCGGCACGGCGCGCGTGAATTCATTTCAAGCCGTCGTCAAACTCGGCGGATTCGTCTTCGTGCTGTTTTATTTGCTGCATCAGATGGGCGGCCCATTGGCTGGATGGACGGCGTTGCAGATGCAAATCGAATTGGGTGATGCGATTCCAAATTCAGACAAATATCTGAGTTTCACCGGCATCGGCGCGGGCGGCATCTTGAAATATCTGGCGTTGCTCGTGCCTGCGTTCGTCATCTCGCCGGGCTTGTTGCAAAAAGTATTCGCCGCTAAAAACGAAACCGCCGTGCGACGCGGCGTGGCGCTCAACGCCGTAACCTTGTTGGCTTACGCGATTATTCCCGCGCTGTTGGGCATCATCGCGCACGTACAATTCCCTACGCTGGCAAATCGTGAACTGGCGCTGCCTACGTTGCTGACTGAGGGTTTGCCGCTGTGGTTGGGCGGCTTGCTGTTGGGCGCGATCTTTTCAGCGGAACTCAGCGCCTCAGACGCGGTGCTGTTTATGCTTTCGACTTCGCTGACCAAAGATTTATATCAATCGTTCTTCAATCCGGCGGCGACAGATCGGCAGTTGTTAAAAGTCGCGCGCATCGCCGCCGTCGTATGCGGCATACTCGGCGCATTGCTCGCCGCGTGGCTACCCGGCGTAGTTTCTGCGCTCACGATTTTTTATACGCTGATGTCAGCGGCGCTGCTGTTGCCGCTGCTCGCGGGTTTGTATACGCGGCGCGTCAACGCGAACGCGGCGCTCGCTGCAATGACCGTATCCGTCGCCATCACCTTCGCACTCGAACGAGTCACGCAAAGCAAGGGCTGGCAAGGCGTGCCGTCGTTGCTGTGGGGAACCATGGCGGGCTTGCTGGTGCTAATCGTAATCACATACACAACGCGAAGCGTGTCCGTAGCCCGACCGTAAGCGAGGGCTACCTCGGCACTGGACGCAACGGCGTCGCCGAACCCAATCAAAACATCCTTGAGGTAGCCCTCGCTTACGGTCG
>JANNUY010000023.1:0-2623 GCA_031414155.1 Acidobacteriota bacterium | reverse complement strand
CTCGAAACCTACCTACTCAAACGTCTGAAATAACCCTCTTGAGTGCGGAGTGCGGAGTTAAAGACTTCCGGCATTCCGCACTCCGCACTCCGCACTCCGCACTCCGCACTCGAAATGAATCTCATACAAGCAATCCTCATCGGCATCGTGCAGGGACTGACCGAATTCATTCCCGTCAGCAGCAGCGCGCACATGATCTTGGCCGAGCGGCTGATGAAGCTCGATCAATCGCTTACGCCCGAAGCGTTGACGGCCTTCAATGCGGTCTTGCAACTGGGTACGTTGGCAGCGGTGATGCTTTATTTCCTGCCTGATATTTTGACGATTACGCAAGGTTTCGTGATGGGCAATCTGGCGTGGTTGCAGAAAAAGCCCGCGCCTCAATACGCCGAAGCGCGCAAGCTGGGCTGGCTCATTATTCTCGGCTCGATTCCTATCGGCACTGTCGGCTTGCTCGCCAAAAAAATCATCGAAGGCAATCTGACCAAAAACCTTTTCATCATCAGCATCAGCATGATCGTGTGGGCGTTGTTGTTGGGACTGGCTGAAAAGATTGGTTCCATGCGCAAAACGATGGCGGACTTAGGCATTGTTGACGCGCTGATCGTAGGCTTCGGGCAAGTCTTCGCGCTCATCCCCGGCTCATCGCGTTCGGGCACGACAATGGCGTGTGCGATGTTTGCGGGCATCAAACGCGATGCGGCGGCGCGCTTTTCGTTTCTGCTTTCGATTCCCGCGATTGCCGCCAGTGGCTTGCTCGAAATGAAAGAAGCCGTGCATTACCTCGACCGCATCGGCACAAACAACTTAATCGTAGGCACCATCGCCGCCGCCCTCGTCGGTTATCTCAGCATTGCTTTTTTCCTAAGCTTTTTGCGGACGCGCACGATGGGAATTTTTATCGGCTATCGGCTGATTGTTGGCGTGGCGATTTTGGTGCTGGTTACGCAAGGAATAATTAAGCCGTAAAAGCACAACCCAAGCTCACGCAAAGACGCCAAGTCGCAAAAGAAAGCCTTTCTTCTCTTTGCGACTTGGCGTCTTTGCGTGAAAACTATTTTACTTTGAATGAATACAGTCGCGCTGGTCGGTGGGCACCATCTGCTCGTGTTTCATTCAACTCTGCGATTTGGCCTTGCGCGACAATGCGCTTGCGGAAGTTGCGCTTGTCTACGGGCTTTTGCAGGATGATTTCGTATACGCGCTGTAACTCAGACAGCGTGAATTTCTTTGGCAGCAATTCATACCCTACCGTCGTCCATTCGATCTTATTGCGCAGCCGCCAGATCGCGTAATCCAAAATCTGACGATGATCGAACGCCAGGCGCGGCAGCTTGAATACCGAATGCCACTCGGCGTCGGCGGCGTCTGAAGCGGCGCGAATCGTCTGGCGCGTGGCGTCAACTAAAGCGAAGTAGCACACGCTGATGACGCGCCCGCGCGGGTCGCGTTTGGGTGCGCCGAAAGTGAAAAGCTGTTCGAGGTATACATCACTCACGCCGACTTCTTCTTCCAACTCGCGCGCGGCGGCCTCATCCAACGACTCTTTCATCTCGACAAATCCGCCGGGCAACGCCCATTTGCCTTTGTAAGGTTCCGCGCCGCGACGTATCAGCAACACTTTCAGATCGTCGTCGGCAATGGTGAAGATGACTACGTCAACGGTGACGGAGGGGCGTGGGTATTCGTAGGTGTAAGGCATATTCGTTTGGTTTCAGCAGACGGTATCAGCCAGGGGGAACACGGGGAACACGGGGGACACAAGGGACACAGGGAAAACAAAGAGTTGACAGTGTTGATTCTTCCCCGTGATCCCAGTGGCGGATTTCCCGTTTACGGCTTGAGTTGGTCTAGCACTGCATCCGTCGTCGTGAACGCAACGCCCGCCGCGCGAAATTCTGTCAACGACTTCTCGGTCGTATCAGGCGCGACGCCGCAAATGGCGTCCGTGACCAACAGCACTTGCGCGCCTGCTTGCGCGAGGCCGAGTGCGGCGGCGCGTACGCAGTAATCGGTGGCTACGCCAAAGACAACACAGGTCTGGTGAGCGAATGCGCCGCGTGCGCGCAAGGCTTCGAGCCACGCATTAGTGAAAAGGTCGTAGGCTTTTTTCTTCACGACGTAATGCTCGCCCGCATTGAGTTGCGTTGTGTCATCAGCTTCCGCGTCAGCTTCGAGTTCGTGGCGCGGCAGTTGCGGCAATTCGCCGAAGATGCGTTCGGCTCCGCGCGTGCCTTCGAGACAGTGCGGCGGAAAAATTTCAAACTCAGCATCACCCGGTTCGTGCGCGCAACGCGAAGAGATCGTCAGCAGCTTGTGTTCGCTTGCCGCGCGCAAAAGCCTTTCAAGGTTCGGCTTGATCGCGTCGGCATCGGGTACGGCCAGCGCGCCGTCGGCATCCATAAAATCGTGTTGGGTGTCTATATCGAAAAAAATCATTGCTCAAACTCCATTGGTCATTGCGGCGATCAAACGCTCGCGCTCTGCGTTAAGCCGTTCGCTGAAGCGCACTGGATAAGCGGGCGCGTGGCGCAAGGTTTTGTATTTATCCGGTAACGCCGCCAGTTGCTGGCGCGCGCGCGTTTGCGTTTCGGCCAATGACGGCATGGGCGCGGCGAGTTCG
>JANNUY010000022.1:0-2399 GCA_031414155.1 Acidobacteriota bacterium | reverse complement strand
TATCGCCGCTGATGCCCGCAAAACAATCCAGATAAAGCGTGCGTTTCATTTAGTTCGTCACAGAATCGTAAATCAGCACGCGGTTCCACAGATGCGCGCACTCAAGACGAAAGGCATCGTGAATCGGGTCTACCTGATAGGCTTCGTGTTCGGCGTCGCCTTCAAAAACGACGGTGAGTGCGCACGAATACGAACGATCAATGATCGGGCGATCCGTCGCGGCGGGCGTGCCGATGAAACAATACTTGACTGATTTAATCGACGCCAGCGAACGCACGCCCGCCCAAAACTGGGCTTGGTCGGTTTCGTTGAGGTCGGGTTTCAGCCAAAAATAAACGGCGTGAACGAACATAATGTAGATTGCTCCTGTGAGTAAGTTGAAAATGCTTGACGTGAGGCGAAGCTACCAAAAGCGCCTGTGGCTCACAAGCCTGCGTTAAACATGGCGTCACTTGCCGAGGTTGTGGCTTCGGCAATGTTGAAAAATGAGCCACGGTGCGACCTCGACAGGCGGGCGGCAGGTTGCGCTACTTTTCACCGTCCACTAGAATCCCCGGCCTATGAAAAAAACCCTTTTTTTACAGGGAAAAAACGCAATCTTTCCAAGAGGTAACAAGCTGTAGCCATGAATGCCTTCGATAAATTCCTGACTAAAATTTTCGGTTCCGCCAACGATCGTCTGCTGAAAAAGCTGATGCCCGTCGTGGCGCAAATTCATTCTCACGAATCATCCTTACAAGCCCTGTCGGATGACCAGTTGCGCGATAAGACTTTGGCTTTCCGCGAGCAACTGGCGCGCAAGCTGGAAGGCACGCAAGGCCTGGAACCCGCGATTCGCAAGGAACGCGAACAAGAAGCGCTGGACGAAGTTCTGCCTGAGGCTTTTGCCTGCGTGCGTGAGGCATCGAAGCGCTCGACCGGCATGCGGCATTTCGACGTGCAGATGATCGGCGGCATGATTTTGCATCGCGGTATGATCGCCGAAATGCGCACGGGCGAAGGCAAAACGCTCGTCGCCACCTTGCCGGTTTATCTGAACGCGCTGTTGGGCAAGGGCGTACACGTTGTCACCGTCAACGATTATCTCGCGCGCCGTGACGCCGAGTGGATGGGCAAGATTTACAAGTTTCTCGGCCTCACGGTCGGCATCATCCAAAACGACCTCGATGATTTCGAACGGCAGGAAGCTTACAACTGCGACATCACTTACGGCACGAATAACGAGTTCGGGTTTGATTACCTGCGCGACAACATGAAATTCGACGTGGCGACTTGCGTGCAGCGCGGCCACTATTACGCCATCGTTGACGAAGTTGACTCGATCCTGATTGACGAAGCGCGCACACCGCTCATCATTTCGGGCGCGACCGACGACACCACCACCAAGTATTACGAAGCCGACGCAGTGATTCCGCGCCTTATCCGCGACACCGATTATCAGGTGGACGAAAAGCAACACCGCGCAACGCTGACCGAATCAGGTATCGAAAAATCCGAGCGCATTTTGGGTACGGCAACTTGTTCGACCCGTCGAATATGGAAATGCTGCATTGCCTGAATCAGGCGCTGGTGGCGCATTCGCTCTATCACCGCGACAAAAACTACATCGTCAACGACGACGGCGTCACCATCGTGGACGAGTTCACCGGACGCATCATGAGCGGGCGCCGCTGGTCAGACGGTTTGCACCAAGCCGTCGAAGCCAAAGAAGGCGTCAAGATCGAACGCGAAACGCAAACGCTGGCGACGGTCACCTTGCAAAATTATTTCAGGATGTACCAGAAACTCGGCGGCATGACGGGTACGGCTGAAACCGAGTCGGTCGAGTTCGGCAAGATTTACAACCTGGATGTGGCGCTCGTGCCTACGCATCGGAATATGATTCGCATAGACAATTCCGACGTGATCTATCGCACGCTCGACGAGAAATGGGATGCGGTCGTTGAAGAAATTAAAGACTTGAACGAGAAAGGCCAGCCGATTTTGGTCGGTACGGTTTCGGTCGAAAATTCTGAAATCGTTTCGCACAAACTTAAAGACGCGGGCATTCGCCACAACGTGCTCAACGCCAAACCCGAAAACGCCGGACGCGAAGCCGAAATCGTCGCGCAGGCCGGACGCAAAGGCGCGGTGACGATTGCGACCAACATGGCCGGACGCGGCACGGACATTTTGCTCGGCGGCAATCCAGATTTTCTCGGACGCGAATTGCTCAAGCGGCAAGAGATCAACCCTGACGAGGCCACGCCTGAACAACTCGAAGAGGCCATCGAAAAGGTCAAACCCCAAATCGAAGCCGAACACGCCGAAGTCGTTCGATTGGGCGGCTTGCACATTCTCGGCACTGAACGTCACGAATCGCGCCGCATTGACAACCAGTTGCGCGGACGCGCCGGACG
>JANNUY010000021.1:0-8014 GCA_031414155.1 Acidobacteriota bacterium | reverse complement strand
GTGACATATAACTACCTCCTTAAACAGTATAGATGAATATGCTCACGCCTTCAGCTTCTTCTTCACCTGCGCAGGCACGCCCGCCACCAACGAATCTGCCGGCACGTCTTTCGTAATCACCGAACCCGCACCTGACATGGCTCCGTCGCCGACTCTGACAGGCGCGACCAGCATCGTGGACGAGCCGATTTTCACATCGTTGCCGATGATCGTCGCGTTTTTATTCTTGCCGTCGTAATTGCACGTGATCGTACCCGCGCCGATGTTCACGCGGTCGCCCAGCGTAGCGTCGCCTAGATAAGTCAAATGCATGGATTTGGTTTTCTTGCCGAGCCGCGATTTTTTGACTTCGACGAAATTGCCGACGACGGCGGCTTCGTCGAGTTCGGTGTGCATGCGCAGGTGGGCGTAAGGGCCAACCGTGTTTTTGCCTACGAGCTTGCTGTCCGCGATGACGCAACCATTCAGCACTTTGCATTCGTCGCCGATGACGGCGTTGGTCAGGTGCGACCACGAATGGATTTCGCAGTTGCTGCCGATGCGCGTTGCGCCTTCGAGAATGACTTGCGGATGAATCGTCGTGTCGCGTCCGATCTCGACGGTGTCATCAATGTAAGTCGAGTTCGGATCAACAATCGTGACGCCGTTGAGCATCAGGTGGCGCAGCGTACGTTGGCGCAGCCGTTGCGCGAGCAGGGCGAGTTCGACGCGGTCGTTGAGTCCGGCGAGTTCTTCGTAATCGGCATAAAAGGCCGTGCCTACGCGCTCGCCCGCTGTTCGCATCAGTTCGGGTACGTCGGTCAGGTAATACTCGTTTTGCGCGTTGTTGGGTTTGAGTTGTTCGAGCGCGGGCAAGAGTGCCGCGATGTCGAAGCAATAAAAGCCCGGATTGACTTCGATCAGGGCGCGTTGCGCGGGCGTGCAATCTTTGTCTTCGGTGATGTTGAGGAATTCGCCTTTGTCGTCTCTGACGATGCGACCGAACGCGGGCGGCGGATCAATCTTGGTCGTAATCAATGTCGCCGCGTTCTTTTCGTTAAGGTGCGTCGTGATGAGTTGGCGCAGCGTTTCAGCCTGAATGAGCGGAGCGTCTACATATAAAACAACCAATACACCTTGCGCGTTTTTGAAAGCGTCGCGGGCAGAAATTACGGCGTGGCCGGTTCCACGCTGTTCGGTTTGCAAGGCGAAGCGCAGTTTCTCAGCGTCATTCACTGACAAGGCAGCGCGCGCAGCTTGTTCGACCAACTCAGCTTGATAGCCGGTGACAACGGTGATGGTTTCGGCTTCGAGCTTAACGGCGGTGTTGACGACGTGGCCGATGAGCGTACGGCCTCCGAGTTTGTGCAACGCTTTGGCGTAAGCACTTTTCATGCGCGTGCCGAGTCCGGCAGCAAGAATTAAGACGTGGATGGGCGGCGTATTCACAGATACCTCAATGCAATGTAACGGATGCCGTAACAGGTGCCGTAACGGATGAAAGATAGTTGTTGCCGCGCAATGCGCTCACCGCGTGCAGCGGTAAGGCTGCGTTCACAGCCGGAGCAGGTTGCGTGCGGCGAAAAATTTCGAAGATGGCGTTTACCAGACGGTGCGGGTCGTGGCGTACGAACCGCGTTTCCGAAGCGAGCGGACGCGCGATCAATTCGATGCCGGGCAGTGTGTGGCTGCGCGCGGGCGGCGGTTCGAGCGCGACGGCGTTTTCAGCGGCGTAACGTTCGCGCATTTCCGGCGAGATCGGCGTCGAGTTAAACAGCCCCCAATCGAGTTGCAAGCCGGGTGCGTAATTCAACACTTGTTTGACGTGGTCTTCGGCGGTGAAGCCATCGGTTTCGTCGTGTTCGGTCATCGCGTTGCAGATGAAAAGTTTGCGCGCTTTCGATTCAACGAGGGCTTCGACGATGCCGGGTACGAGCAAGTTGGCGATGATACTGGTGTAAAGCGAACCGGGGCCGATGGTGATGAGATCGGCTTCGAGAATGGCTTCGACGGCTTCGGGCAATGCGTGCGCGTTGGATGGAACCAATGCGAGTTGGCGAATCGGGCTGCTTTGCGATTTACCGCAATGAGCTTTGATCGCTACTTGTCCGCGTAAGGTCTTTTGTCCGCAACAGGCCACGAGGTCTACGCGGTCGAGGGTGGAAGGAAGCACGCGCGCCAAGATGCCCAATAACTGACGAGCTTGATTGATAGCGGCGAGAAAATCTCCGCTTTGCTGGTTGAGCGCGAGCAAAATCAGGTTACCCAGCGAGTGTCCACCAAGTTGGCCGTCGCCGGGAAAGCGATGGCGAAAGAGTTTGGTGAGCGGGTGGTCTTCGTCAGCGAGCGCGACGAGGCAGTTGCGAATGTCGCCGGGCGGCAAGACGCTGAATTCGCCGCGCAGCCGTCCAGAGCTTTTGCCGTCATCGGTCACGGTCACGAGCGCCGTGAGTTCGATTTCGTGCTCTGCGAGATAAGGCTTGAGGCCAGCCAGCAAAGTGGAAAGCCCCGTGCCTCCACCGATGGAAACGATTTTCTGGGGACGAGTGAAACGCATTGCTTTGAACTCACGGAAAAAGAACGCCGTGTTTTATGAGGCAGATTCATTGTCTACCATTAAGAGGCGCTCTACGGGTTGACCTTGAATGAGATGGGTTTCGATAATTTCTGGCACGTCTTCGGCTTTGACACCGGCGTACCAAACGCCTTCGGGATAAACGACCACGGCGGGGCCGTGTTCGCATTGGTCAAGGCAACCAGCTTTGTTGGCACGCATACGGTCTTTGAGTCCGCGCGCTGCCAGTTCTTTTTTGAAGGCCAGTTGCAGTTCACCCAAGCCGTTTGGGTCACAGCAGCCGCGCGGCGCGTCAGCCGGACGCTGATTGGTGCAAATGAAGATGTGTCGTTCAAACTTCGCCATATATTGTTGATGATGGAGGACTCACAGCGCGCAGGTCGGTAAATTGATTACGGGAGGAGGCGCACTGCCACGGGGGGGACGTTCTTAAAACTTGTTTGGGGCAACTAGAAGGCAAACTGGAGTGTGCCTTACGGCTTTCTCTCGCGTCAAGTTTTGGACACATTAATAGTGGTAAATCGTTGAGAAGATTACCCTCAGCGTCTGCCCTCTCGACGAAAGGGAAAACTTTTTGCAAAAAAATCTTCAATTGTGAACTTCAAGTGGTGGTTTTTTAGAAAAGATGTTCTATAGTGCGCCTCCCCTAACCGGGAGTTTCCTGTCGGTTGCTTTTAGACGAGACACGCAACGTCGGACAGGACAACAGCCGAAATCATTTATTTTGTAGGAATTAGGTAAAGGAGGCAAACCGTATGAAGTTTGCGAAAGACGTTATCAAGTTGATGAATACGTTGCCGGAAGAGCAGCGTGTTAAAGTAGAAAAAGTTGTACGTCGGCATGTCGCCGCGTGCGCCCGTAACGGGTTCCAACCCGAAAACATAGAACGCGTTTATATCGAGGCCGTCGAAATCGTAAAGATGGAAGACACCCTGCCACCGGATGAACCGTTGTCGGATGATTTGCACGGTTGGGAACCATATCGCCGCTACGACCAATACGTCAGCCCGACGGTTGGTTTGTAGTCAAGCATCTCAATAATCCATTTTTTCAAAGAAAAGGGCAAGTTCTTCAACTACAGAAGGACTTGTCCCTTTTTTTTAGTCGTGTTCGACAATTTCTGCGGCGCTCGTCTATAATCCGCAACTTCGTTTTTCCCCTGATAAATCGCGCTCCGGCGCAAGGCTGAGACCACACGACGTTCATCGCATACGTGCGCAGATGAAGCCATCGTGTCAGCGGAATTCGTTTTGGATTCAAATTTATTTTATTGCCCTGAGACTGATTCAAAGAAATCAGTCATCTCGTGATACAGGAGTTCTTACGCGTGAAAAGAGTCGCATTCCTTACTTTCGGTTTGTTGTTGTCAGGCGGTTGGTTTTTAGCGAATCGGTTTAACACTTCGCAAGCGCAAACCACGCCGACCGATGAAGTCGCCATCATTCAGTTGACGACGCCCACCAATGCCGTAGGCGTCACCATCCGCAGTGTCAGCAATGACGGCAAGCGTTTCGTCTGGGATTCGATCAACGATTATGATGGTTCTAACGTAGACAGTAACCGCGAAATCCTGCTTTTCGACGCTGATCTGAACCAAGTCTTTCATCTGACGACGACTAAAGACCTTACCGAAACCAAGACTGATGGAACGGTCACCACCACCACGACAGTGTTGCGCGTCACGAACAACACGCCAATCATCAGCGGCGACGGCACGAAAATCGTATTCACCTCGAACGCCGAACTCACCACCGGTAAAAACGAAGATGGTAATCAGGAAGTCTATCTGATTGATTTTCCGCGCAGCGCCACTAAGAAAGAAGACGCCAAAGTCACGCGCCTAACCGACACCGAAAAAAATTACGACCCTGAAGTCGTAAAAGAGATTTTTAGCAATTACAACCCGACGATTAACGACGATGGTTCGGTGATCTCTTTCGTCTCGACACGCCGTGTTTTCAAAGCCATCGAAGGCAGCGCGAACGCTTTCACGGTTGCGCGCGAAAGCAGTAACACCTCGCTGCCCGTCACCAATATTGATTACACCGACGGCAATGGCGAGATTTTGCTTTACCAGACGGGCGCGCGCCGCCTCTCACAAGTGACCCAGTCGCGTGACCGCGAAACCATCGTTAATTTTGCCGTGCGCGGCTTTAATAATTTCCCGAACCTGAGCGGTGACGGACGGCGGCTCGCGTTTCTGTCGGCTTTTAATTATGCAGGCGGCACGAAGAACAGCGATTTCAACGGCGAAATTTTCACCCAAGCCGTAGGCGCGGCGGTCAACACCTTCACGCAAGTGACTGAAACTTCGGGCACGGCGGCGATTCCCACGAATGCACCGGTGAATCTGTTTCCTTCGTTTGCGCGTCCGATGAGCCGCGACGGCAACCTGATGGTGTTTGAATCAGCCGGAAATTTCGGCAGCAACAACGCCGACAAATCGCGCGAAGTCTGGTTGTATAACTTCACGAGTTCGGCTTTCACGCGCATCACCAACCAATCGGTTTCGGCGACACCGACAACCGATGAATTGCTCAAGGTGGATTACAGCTTTCAGCCGAGCATCAATACGACCGGCACGTTTATCACGTTCGGCTCGACCTTGAATCTGACGCCTGCCACGACGAGCAGCATCACCGCCGACAACGCCGACGCCAGCCGCGAAGTCTTTCGTTATGACATTGCCAAAGCCGCGTTTCGCCAACTGACCTTCACGCCCAAAAGCAGTCTGGTATTCGTTGATGACCGTGAAATCGTCGTGCCGAGTTACGCTGACACCACCGGCAACATAGTAACGTTCAGCAATGAGTCAGATTTGATTGCTTCAGGATTGACGCTCAACCCCGAAGCGTTTCGTGCCGTGATCTATCCGGTGACCAGCAAAAACTCTGCCGCGCCTACGCTTTCCAACGCCGCAAGCTTTGTCAGCACTGAAGTCGCGCGCGGATCAATCGTGGCAGCCTTCGGCATGCAGTTGGCAAACGCTACGCAATCGGCCCAAACGATTCCGCTGCCTTATGAACTCGGCGGCGTGCGCATCACCGTCGCAGGCATCGCGGCACAACTCATCTTCGTTTCGTCGGGGCAGATCAATTTCGTAATGCCCTCGCCGATTGCTAACGGTGACACGGTGCCCTATTCGATCAACAACAACGGATTGCAAGCTACCGGGACCATCAAAGTCGTAGACGTTTCGCCCGGCGTCTTTGCGATCACTGGCGACGGCA
This sequence comes from Acidobacteriota bacterium, assembly GCA_031414155.1. Lineage (GTDB taxonomy): Bacteria > Acidobacteriota > Blastocatellia > RBC074 > RBC074 > JACPYM01. The sequence goes on along the minus strand of JANNUY010000021.1, from coordinate 2,230 downwards.
AAGGCAAAGGCGCTACGCAATGCGGGCGCGTCTCTGACGACGGGCTGACCTTTGAGGTGACCAATCCACCCTGTTCGGTTGGCAATGAAATCAGTCCTGACATTCTGACGATTTATGGCACGGGCTGGCGCAATGGCGCTGGCATCACCGTTGTCTTTGGCGACCTCACCTTGACGCCGACTTACTCGGGCCCGCAGCCCAACCTGGCAGGCCTTGACCAGATCAACGTGCCGCTCTTGAAGGATTTGGCGGATAAGAAAGACACTGAGTTCTCGGTCAATTTCGGTACGGTCATCAGCAACAAGACGACGACATCTTTCTTGCCGTTTGTCGCGGGCTATTCTGTGTTCAACTCTGCCAGCTTCGAGGGCGTGATTATTGCACGCGGTTCGCTGGCACATGCGACGGGCGAAAATCTGTCTAAAGAAACGGTGGATGGAACCGCCGCTGGTTTCCCGTTTGAATTGGGAGGCGTGAAAATTACGGTGGCCGGACGCCCCGCACGTATTGCGGCAGTGTCGCCTACGCGTGTGACGTTCATCGTGCCTGACAACACGACTGCCTCTGAACTTATCGCCTTCGTCCTCACCAACACCGAAACCACTTTGCGCAGCCGTGCGACGGTGCGTGACGGCTCACCGGGTTTGTTCACTACGACCGATGACGGCGATGGACGCGCCGTAGCGAAATGCGGGCAAGTTGCTGCCAACGGCGCGATTACGCTTTCCGATCCGCCCTGCGCCGTGAGCAACGAAACGACGACGCGCATCCTGCGCTTGACGGGAACGGGTTGGCGTTTCGCCGACAAAGTCGCGGTGATTCTTGGCGATCAAACGATTGAAACCTTACGTTATTCTGGCGGGCAGCCGAATGGTTCCGGTGGATTCGTATTTGGCCGAGATCAAATTGACGTTGACTTGCCCGCCGCACTCGCAGGCAAAACCGATCAGGACGCGGTCGTGAGAACGACAGACAAAGTCGGCGAAAAATCGAGCAAAGCTGGCATCAAGATTTCGTTTCAATAACGCCAGCTTGTTGTCACCATAACGAAAGGCGCAGGAGTAATCACTCCTGCGCCTTTTCTTTTTGCTGTTGCACGATGAAGCTGTTCAAGGCTTGTATGGCTTGCGGTAACAACGTCTCAGCCGTGACGTTGCCTTTTTCCCAATCCGTCGCGCTGACTTGCAGCACCGCCAGCAACCCCTTACCTGTCGCCCGCCAGCGCGCCGCAAACAACGGCGCATTGTCGTTCACAAACAGCGTTAACGTCGGTATCGCCAGCGCCGCCGCCAGATGCTGTCCGGCAGAGTCGTAGCCCACATAAAAATCGCTCGCCGCCATTAAGCCTGCCAGCGCGCCAATGCCGCCGTCCCACGTAATCACATCCGCCGCGAACTCGACTTGATTCAACAACTCCGCTGCGTTGCTCGCGTTTAACTCCAGCACCGTTTTGCCCTGCGCGCGTAACTCGTCGAGCAAGTCGTTGATCTGTTGGCGTTCGGTGGCGTCGCCGCCTTTGTCGAGTATGACTTTGCACGGTGGCAGCGTAGGCTTTTGCTCTTCGCTTTTCGCGTTCAGCTGGCGCACGCCGTTGAGTAGCGTCGTCAAAAGCGTTGCTTCAAACGTCACATTCAAACGCTTGCGTGCATTGCCGCCTACGCCCCAACTGACGACGACGAGTTGGTCGAGCGAACGACACCAGCGCGTACGCAACGCTTTGCCTAAGGCCAGGTGTTCAGCCGGCAAAACCAGCTGTGGCACTGCGTCTGGTTGTGCGCCGAAAACTTCACTTGCCCATTGCGCGGTCAGTCGCGCGAGCGAAGCCGGACTCATTGAGTTATAGCTGCGGCTCTCGAAGTAATAGTAATGCCGGTCATCGGCGATGACGGGCAGCAAGCCCAACTGCGTCAGCCGCGAATCGGCGTCAATCACCAGCATTTCGTGGTGCGGATCGTCCTGCCAGCACAGGCGGCCTTCTTCGGTCACGGCCGCGACCGTCGCCAGCCACGCCAGCAACCGCGTGAGCAATCCGCCGCCGCGCTCGTAACGCAACTCGCGCACCCGCACGCGCGCTGTGCCGCCGAACAACTCGCGCAGCTTTGTCGAACCCAGCCAGACGAATTCCGCCTGCGGAAAGCGTTCGCGCAACGCGGCGAAAAGCACGCCGTTAATGGCGACGTCAGCGCCGATGGTGACGCGCGAAAGCAAAATGATTTTGCGTACCTTGCCT
>JANNUY010000020.1:0-5141 GCA_031414155.1 Acidobacteriota bacterium | reverse complement strand
TGGGAAGTTGAATGCCTGGGCTATTGGGGTCTGAATCGCCGCCTTCCAGCGTTGCCGTTGCCAAGTTGACTCCAAAAATAGCGGCGATGGAATCTGGAGCGACAGTCGTCTCATAGTTGGCGGCGGAAACCAGCGCGAGTGGCGAGGCGGTAATGTCGCGGGCGGCTACGGTTGGTGTCAGAAGTTTGATGGCGCGGCTTTCCCAACGCTGTAGTGTGATATGGGCTGCGAAAACGGCTATGACGATGAACGTACCGAACTTCCGCAAGCGCACGGGGCGAGTGGGAGCCAAGCTCAAAGCTGTTTGCCACAGCGCACGCAAGGCTGTTTCTAAGCGGTGTGAACGCATGCTGACCTCCTGACGACCAAACAATAAAAACAAACAATGAAAGCGGACAAATAATCAAATTTCGGATCAGCCAGTGACTGATCTCACTCAATGCGGGGCGTTTCTTGAGGAAATAACCGGAAAAGGGATAAATAACTGGCTTGCAGACTTCTGTGGGACGCTGCCTTCTGTGGGCGAACGCTTTGATGAGGAAAGGGGGTTCACCTGAAAAACGTTTACAAATTCTTTCACCACACACCAAGCCACATAATCCCTTTCCTATCAACATTGGGATCCATCCGAGAGCAAGCTAAAGAGTAATCTGGGCAGGGCATGGATGCAACCACTGGCTTAAACGTTGGCAGCGCATGTACTTGAGCGAAAAAAATCTTGGGACAACGCAAAAAGGGAGCCAGTCTGGCGACAGACTGGCTCCCTTTGGCGTTTAGTTTTACAAGCCAAACTCAAGCTCGCAGCAATCCTTTGAAATTCGCCGGATTTACCTGATAGCCCGGAAAGAGCGTCGTCAGGTTGGTCGCGCGTAAGTGGCCTTTGGCGATTTCGGCAAAGACATCACGGAAGTCTGTCATCACCGCCAAGTCGCGGCCTTCGTGCAGTTGCGACGTCTGCAAGCCCGGCCACTTGCCGTAAACCTGTCCGCCTTTGATCGCGCCGCCCAGCACGAACATCGCGCTGCCATGTCCGTGATCGGTGCCGCGATTACCATTTTCTTTCACGGTGCGTCCGAACTCGGTCATCGTCAGCACGACGAGGTCGTCGGCGAAATCTTTCAGGTCAGCATAAAACGCCGTGATGCCCTGACTTAGTTCGGTCAGGCGTCCAGCGAGTTGGCCTTGCCCCGCGCCTTCGTTGATGTGCGTATCCCAACCGCCGAGGTCGGTGAAAGCTATCTCGACGCCCACGTCAGATTTGATGAGTTGCGCGAGTTGTTTCAACCGGTCGCCGTATTGCGTTCGCGGATAGACCACGCCTGCCGCCACCGCGTACTTGCTCGGATTGGCCTGCTTGAGCAGCTTGACCGCGTCGAAAGCGTCGCGTCCCGTGCCACGCAACGCATCGTTGGCGGCTTGCGCATACATTGATTCAAAGCCGCCCTGCACGGCTTGCGTTTGTCCGCCCGCGCCGCGAATGCCGAAATCGTTGAGATTGCTGATTGCCAGCGTAGGAGATTTGCCTTGCATCGTGCGCGGCAGGTTATTCGTCATCGCTACGGCGCGAAACGGCGAGGCTTGCGGTTCGGCTTTGCTTTGGAGGTAACGATTCAGCCAGCCGTCTTGCGTGTTCTTAACGCCCGGCGTACCGATTTCCATGTAATCCTGCGCGTCGAAATGCGACCGCGTGTTGTCGGGTGAACCGACGGCATGCACGATGGCGAGTTGCTTGCTGTCCCACAGTGGTTTGAACGACGCGAGCGCGGGGTTCAAGCCGAATTGCCCGTTCAAATCAATCGCCGCGAACTGTCCCGCACCCGGACGCGGCACGGCAATGTTCGGACGCAGGCTGTAATAATCCGCTTCGCCGTAAGGCACGACGGCGTTGAGGCTATCCATCGCGCCGCGTTGAAAGATTGCTACGAAAATTTTGCGACGGCCTTTGCTCGGTGTTTGCGCGGCTGCGCGCAACAAAAAAGCAGGCGCGCTCGAAACTGCGCCGAGACTGGCGACAGCGATGCCGCCGTTTTTGAGAAAGAGTCTTCTGTCCATTGTGTTTGCTCCTTTCCTGCTTTACTGGCGTTGAAATTCCGGCGAACCAAGTAAGAGGCCGACTATTTTCGCGGCATCAGCATTGGTCTCATTGGCGTTATTCATCGCCAACGTCGTTTCGCCCAATGTCTTGTCAATCGTAGCGCGCGTTTGCGGCGAAAGCTCTGTGTGCAACAGCAGCTTGGCGAAATGATCTACCAACTGCGTGCGCGAAGCGTTGGGCGAAGAAAGCGTGAGTTTTGAGAGGTCTACGCGCGTGCCGTTGATGCGGTTGGCGCTCAACGCCAGCGCGAAGTTCATGCGATCAAGCAACGCGCCGGTGTTCACCCAATGCTCCGCCGTGTCGGGATAACCTGTGGGAGGTTGCGCCTGAAACAGCCCTTCGCCCATTTGCGTGATCCACTTGTGGAATTGCGGATTACCGTTCGTGTCGCCGTTCAGCGCACGCACGGCGCTCACGGTCATTTCAAAAGGCGTTTTGATTTTGGCGCGATAGGTTTCGCTCGACCAGAATTCCGGTGCGGTGAACATCGCGCGCAAGACTTCGCGCATATCGCCATCAGTCTTGCGAAAGGATTGCGTCATCTTGTCAATCAGAGATGCCGGAGGATTGTCGCTCACGAACTTGCGTGCGAGTTTGGTTGAAACAAACTTCGCCGTCGCGGGCTGTCTTGCCAGAATCTCAAGCACCTTGTAGCCATCTTGAATGCCGCCGCCTGCCGGAATCTTTTGCCCTAATACAATCTTTTCGCCGTCATCGTGAAAAGCTGGATTGAAATAAAAACTGCCGCCCTGACGCGGTTGACGAATCGTCCAGCCGGTGAAGCAGCGCGCGACTTCCTGCACATCTTTTTGCGTGTAGCCGCCGTCTACGCCGAGCGTATGCAGTTCCATGATTTCGCGGGCGTAATTTTCATTGATGCCGCGATTGCGCTTTGAGGCCTTGAGGCGGTCGAGGTTTTGCTGCATCTGCGCACGGCGCTTTTCGTATTCGGCGTCGTCCACCATCAGGGCTTGCCCTTCGGCCCTGCGCGCGCGGCGGCCTTTTTCCATCTGGTTGAGCATCTTTTGTAATTGCTCTTCGCGGTCATCGCCGCCTTTGGCGTTTGGCGCGGCGCTCGTCCAGTTATCCAGGTAAAACAGCATCGCAGGGCTTTCCGCCGTAGCCTTTAACAAGTCGCCGAACTTGCCGAACGACTTCGCGCGAATCGCGTCGCGTTCATACGCCGTCGTCAGAATGCGGTCAGCGCCTTTATTGACGTATACGTTGAAATGATTGAACCAGAAATCAGTCATCACTTCCTGCAACTGGCGCTCGCTATAAACGGCGCGAATGATTTTGGCTTGTTGCAACTGTTCGACGATTTCACGCGGCATGCGAAACCCCATTTCAGCCAAAATGCGCTGTGCTTCGCGGCGGCGTGCGAGAGGGTCTGTGTTGCTTGCTTTGGCGTCACCAGATTGAGGCTGCGGTTTCGGAGCGTTCGGCGCATCACCTCCGACATACATATCGCTGATGTCGTAACCTTTTTCTTTCAGTTTCGCCGCCAGCACTTCCCTCGGCGGGTCGTAAGTGCGCGCCAACTCTTCCGCGTTCAGGCTTAACGAATGAATCGTCTTGAGTTTTTGCTCAACGGCGGAATCGTCCAATCTTTCAGGTGCGAGTTGTGCTTCCAGAAACTTTTGCCAGCCGATTTTTTTCACGCGTTCGATCTCGTCGGGGCGCGCGCCGAACGTGATGCGGTCAAGCAGGTGCGTGACTTTCTGATTTTCAGTTGATGGTTTCGACACAACTGGTTTAACTTTATTCGGTTTGGCTTTTGGCGACATTTCCTGCGCCGTTACGGTCAGCGAACTCAACGCCATCACGCTGGTCAACGCCCATGCATAAACTTTACGAAACATAACGATTCTCCCTCTTCATTCGCTCATTATAGAAGCTGCTTACCACCACGTAAGAATTACTTGGTGCAAGCGATAGGTTAGAGCGGCGGCTACGGATTTTAGTCGGAAAAGTTGGAAAGAGAAATTTGATGGGCTGAAAAAGGACAAGGGCGACTGCCCGAAATCGTAAGACCTCCCCCAAGAATACTACGAACTATGGCAGTCGCCATATCTTAGTGCGAGACGTGTTCGTCTCTAGCAAAATTATTTGTCGAAAACTTTTTAGGTAAGAACGACTGCCCGAACTCGTAAAACCTCCCCCAAGAATTCTACGAACTGGGCAGCCGCTCTAACTTGCTTACGTCAGCAGGCATTCCCTAACACCCGCTGTCGTAAATTTCAAAACTGCTAAAGCATTGCTTGTCACAGACCGTTTAGCAATGACCATACCATTCGCGCCAAGCTGCATAAATTTTCAGGCAAGATGCTCTAAGTTATTGATTTTGCAGCAGCATGTATTGGCAAAAGAAATTAGATGGCAATTTCGTCGTCGCTTCAACGACGTGGTATTGCAGCAAATCAGAACAGTTTAGTTCAACACCGTGACGTATTTCTTTCCACTTGCGAAAAGCCTCACGCTTTTGAATTTACAAAACCTGTTGACCGAACTCGCATTGCTCGACCAAACAGCATTTCTCGCAAGCCGGTTTACGAGAATGGCAGACCCGCCGTCCGTGCAAAATCATGTTGATGTGCAATGAGTAATGCTTGCCTTTTGGTATCAGCAGTTCCATTTGCCGGTGCGCTTCGGCATCGCTGCACTTTGTCGGAATCAAACCCATCCGGCGGCAGATGCGCAAGATATGCGTATCCATCGGAAACACTGCCCGTTTGCAGGCGAACAGCAGCACGCAGCCGACGGTCTTCGGGCCTACGCCTTTGAGCGAAAGCAGGAAGGAGCGGGCGTCCTCGACAGGCACAGTGCGTAAAAATGATAGATCGAGCTTGCCCGTCCGCGTTTTGATTTCGTTCAGAATGTTTTTGATTGTCATTGATTTGACCTGCGCCAGACCGCCCAGCTTGATGGCGGCTTCGATCTTTTCTGGCTTGGCGCGACGGACGGCTTCCCAATCCTTAAAAGCCTTTTTGAGATTAGCAAAGGTGCGATGGCTATTTTGATTGGTCGTCGCTTGCGACAAAATCGT
>JANNUY010000019.1:0-4164 GCA_031414155.1 Acidobacteriota bacterium | reverse complement strand
GAAATCTTTTTGTGGCTTTTGTGCTTCTTTGTGGCGAAAGCCCCTTTGGATAATGGTTAAGCTATGGTTTCGCGTTCACTTCATCGCGGAACGGTTCGATGTCCGGGATGACTTTGACGCCGGTCGTGAACTTGAACGGAGCCAATGGCAAGCCGCTGGGAAACGTAAGCTCGACCATATACGCCGTATAGCCGCGTTTGGGCGCAGCCATCTTCACCACGTATTCGCCCGGTTTCGTTTCTGCTAAATCGGTCGCCTTCCATTTGAAGCCGATTGTCGTCAGTCGAAAGTCGCGCGCGCCGGGGTTGCTGGCTTGCCACAATTTCACCGCCGAAGGTTTGTCTTTGGTCGTCACGCGAATCGTGCCGTCTTTGGCGATATCCCAACTGTAATTAGGCAACTGGGTTTGATTGATGACGGCGTTGTAACAAGCCAGCGCGGTGAACAGCGCATCCGTCCCGTTCAGCGAATGCTCGGCGTTCGGCACGTAACGCAAATGCTTCACGCCCGGCAGATCGTTGAAATAATACTGCCACGAATCGGGCAAAAAGAATTGATCCCCCGTCGCGTTGATGATGAATTTGGGCAGCGTCAGGCGTTGGCGGTATTCATAAGGTTCTTCGATTTTCATCAGCTTGGCATATTCGGATGTGCCGACTTTTGTCATCAGGTCCATCGCTTCGTAATCGCCGACCGCCGGTGCGTAATAGCCATAGACCGCGCGATGATGCTGAAAAGAGGGAACGACGTTCAGCATATCAATCACGATAGGAATCACCGCGACGACGCGTTTGTCTACGATGGCGGTCGTCCATGCCGTCCAGCCGCGTTTCGATCCGCCCATCACTACGTAGCCATCGAGTTTCACGTTGCCGCCTTCTGCCGTAGCGCAAAACGTTTGCATCGTGTCGAAAGCACGCACCGCGGCTTTAGTCATCGGCAAGCGCAGCGGCCAAAGCTCATCGCCGGTCTTGATAAATTTGTCCCACGTATAAGCAATGATCTCGTCTTCGACGCGGCTCTTTTGGTCGTCGCTGAATAAGAGCGGTTGATTGGGAACCATCTTCAATTCAGCCACAACCGATTTCGTGGTCTTGGCTACATTCAACAGGTTTGCATCGGCTCTCGTCGGCGCACCGCCGTTGTTGTTACCACCCGTGACATAAAGCAACGCCTTGCTGTGTTTGACTTCGGTGGGTTTGACGATGGTGAGCCAATGCCACCATTCGGTGCGGTTGACTTCTTTCTCGCTGCGCCACGTTTGCGAAGTCATCTTGATGACATAAGCCGTCGCGCCTTCGCTATCGAACTTGCTGACGAGTTCGTATTTGTAAGCCGGATCAGGCGTTGCAACATAACGATCCAACGCGGTTTGATCGTTTTTTGCAGTGGGGGCCGCAGGCTTCGCAGCTTGAGCAAAAACAAGAGACGACAACAGGGCTGCGCACAGCGAAACCGCAAGCAGGTGACGAAGACGAATCATAAAAATTTCTCCAAATAGTGAAAACGAGTAAGTGATTACAGCGACGGTCAATCTACTGGCTTTGGCTTGGTTCGACAAGCGGCTTTTGTGTACTCTGTCGCTATGAAGATTCCAACCGAATTACGCGCTGCCCATCCCGACGTTTATTGGCTTGCGCTTGATGATGCCGAAGGCTTAACCAGTTACCTGCGCCGCCAGCAGTGGCTCGCAGCAGATGAAGCCATTCGTACCTTAGCCAAAGCGGGCGAGGGCAATATGAATTGCACCTTGCGCGTTACCACCAATCAACGGAGCTTCATTATCAAGCAGGCGCGTCCGTGGGTAGAAAAATATCCAGCCATCGTCGCGCCGTGGGAACGCGCCCTCATCGAAGGCCGTTTCTATCAGCTCATCGCCGAACACGCGGCGTTGCAACAATCCATGCCGCGCTTGCTCGGCAGCGATGCGGCTTCGCGTATTAACGTGTTTGAAGACCTCGGCGCATCCGACGACCTGACGTGGCTTTATGGGGGGGGACGTTCACTCGAACTGGTGCAGGTCGAAACGCTCGCAGGCTATCTCACGCAATTGCATCGCAGCTTTTTGACGTATGCCGACAAACCCGCTTTCGCCAATCGTGCGATGCGCGAACTCAACCACTTTCACATCTTCATGTTTCCGTTGCAGCCAGATAACGGCTTTGACCTCGACGCGATTACGCCTGGCTTGCAAGCGGCGGCGCAAACGTTGAAAAACGATGCAGCTTACGTCGCGCGCGTCGCCGAACTAGGCGCGCTCTATCTGCAAGACGGCGCAACGCTCTTGCACGGCGATTTCTTCCCCGGCAGTTGGTTGCAAACGCCCAACGCATCTGAGGCTGGATTGAAAGTCATTGATCCTGAGTTTTGCTTTTTCGGCGCGGCTGAATTTGAACTTGGCGTAATGCTCGCGCACTTGCACTTAACCGGACAATCCGAAGCCGTCATTGATTGTCTTTGGCAAAGCTACGAACCATCTTCGGCCAACTGGCAGCCAGCGCTCGTCGAGCAATTCGCCGGTGTAGAAATCATGCGCCGTCTCGTCGGCGTAGCCCAGTTGCCCTTACGCGCCGACCTCGCGCGCAAACAGGCTTTGTTATTAAACTCACAGCAAATGGTGATGGGTAGTGATGGATAGTCAGCGTGTTGCTGTCACGCAAGCCCAGCCCTTGCCGTGCTTGAGTTCAACCTCGTGAAAGCCTACCCAACGAACCAGCCCGGCGACTTCCTGCGCCTCTTCAAACGAAAAGCCACCGTCACGACGCCGCGTTTTCAGTGGCAAGCCAATTGCCAACTGCCCACCGGTTTGCAGTACGCGCCGCACTTCGTTCAGGCAATACTCAGGCGTTTCCCACGTCGGGTAAGCCGTCGAGACAATCGCTTTGCTGAAACGCGCGAACTCATAGGGCAGGGCATCCGGCTCGGCTTGTTCCAATTCCAAACGTCCGGCCTTAATGCTGAACTGATGGAGGCGGGCGGCTTGGGTGATGAGTGGCAGTTGACGCTCTACGCCGATGACATAACCGCGCGGCGTTTGAGCGACCAGCCAGCCCAGTGTGTATCCCTCGCCGAAACCGATTTCCAACACTTGATCGTCGGCTTGCCATTCGAGTTGCGTGGCAATGGTTTGGCGTAAGTCGCTTTCTTTGAAGCCGTTGTGTTTATCCGCACGCCAGCGCGTCCAACTCAAGGGTGGGCTCAAGGGCGGCCTGGCAGCCGGATTCGCAGCCTCAGCGCAATTGCACAGCGCGAGAGCGCGCAAAGCGGCATAAGTGAAAGGGCAAAAAGTTTGCACGGGTATTTCTCCTTTCTCGGTGGGAACGGTGGCGCAAACTGACGGGTTTGCGTCGTGGTCATTGAACCAAATTGAATGAACGAACGATCAGCGCAACTGTTTGAGCAAGCGTCGCCAATGTTCGTTTTCAAATTCGGCTCGCAGCTTGCGCAGCGTACGAACGGCGGCGCGTAATTCGTTTTCTGGCACGCGCATCGTCATTTGCGTATGCAGTTTGGCCTCGCGGCGTTCCATCGCGGCGACGGCGCGCTGGCCTTGCGCGGTTAATTGCACAAAGGGCGAACGCTTGTGTCCGGGGTTATCAAAAAATTCGACGAGCCCTTCAGCGGCCAGTTCATTGATCAGCGTTTGCGTATGCTGGCGTGTCACATTACGCGCGCGGCTGATTTGCGGGACGGTCTGCGCATCGCTTTCGTTGAGCAAGCGCAACAGAGAACGTTTGCCGCCCGACATCTCACCTTGCTGATGAACTTCCTGTGCGACGACTTTCATCCGAAAAAACAACAGGGAGTTTTCGTTAATCAACTGGTTGAAGGCCGATTGCTGCGCGGCGTCATGTTCTTGTGTTATTGCGGCGTGCGCGGCTTTCGTCGGGCGCGCTAAGGTTTTCTTTTTTAGAGCTTTCGATGCAGGCATACGCAAGGTTGAGCGAACGAGTTGCAAATTGTTTCGTCTTCGGCATTCAACTTGTCACAATGACAATTTGATTGTCAATTTGAAAACAGGCTTGTCAAAATTTTGTAAATAGAAGTGTAGGCTTATTGGCGTTCGAAGATCAGACGGGAAGTTTCGGTGCGATCCGGCCATTCCTTGATGCGTACGACTTTGAGCAGCTTGCCCTGTTCGAGCAATTCCCAGTATTCGAGCGT
>JANNUY010000018.1:0-5811 GCA_031414155.1 Acidobacteriota bacterium | reverse complement strand
TCGGTCGTGACGACGGGCACGGCGGTGAATCCCGATGGGCGCGCGGCAGAAGAAGGCGCAGCAAAAGTTTGTTCGATGATCGGTTGATACAACGCGCGCAAACGTTCGGCGGCGTAGCCGTCGCTCGCGCCAATCACGATGCGGTCGGGATAAAACGTATCGCCAATCGCCGAGCCTTCGCGCAAAAATTCAGGATTCGACGCGACTAAGAATAAATCTTCGGCTTTCAAGCCCGTGAGCTTGCGGCTTGTGGCTAGGCTGCCGCCATTGCCTGCGGCGGCGCTGGCGAGCCGTTCCTGATAGAGCGGATTGTCGTTCAAGCCTTCTTTTACGAGCATCTCGACCCAGTTGCCCGAACCAATCGGCACGGTGGATTTATTGACGACGATGCGGCGCGTGTTCAAATCAAGCGAACGTCCGATTTGGCGCGCGACAGTTTCGACGAAAGACAGATTCGCTTTGCCGCTGGGGAGCGGCGGCGTACCGACCGCGATAAAAATCACTTCGGCGGATTTCACCGCTTCGTCAATGTCGGTCGAGAATCGCAGGTTGCCACGCTGAGTGCCGCTGGTAATTAATGCATCTAAACCTGGCTCGTAAATCGGCGATTGGCCGCCGCGCAACATTTCAATTTTGCGTTCGTCAATGTCTACGCACACGACCGAACGACCGAGATAAGCCAGACACGTCCCCGTGACCAAGCCAACATAACCAGTACCGACCACACAAACATTCATTGGGTTCACTCCTCAAACCAGTGGTGTATTTTTCTTGAGGCCACGAGCAGAAAGGCATGGGGAGATGCTTTTGAATAAGAAGCCACGGAAAGGCTTACCTGCTGACGGGCGCAAAACGCGGACTATAACAAAGCAGCTAAAGAGTGTCACCGCCGAAATCGCCCTATCAGCGAAAGTTCACTGTTACGGCATTGGCGATTTGCCCATCCACGGTGATTTCGATTTTGGCGTTGCCGCGTCCGGCCAAAGTGCGCGGCAATAAAACGTTGATTTGATCGAGTCCCACCAGCCCGCCTTGCGCGCCCACGTAAAGCGGCGGGAGCGAAACGCCTCCGACGCGCACCGTCGTAGCAGTCATAGCTGTACGATTGCGCAAACCGGAGCCATACAATATCAAGAAGACCTGATCGGTTTCTGCGCCAAACTCAATCGGCTGCGCGACGAAGCGTTGCTGAAATTCATCGAAAATAACCACCGGTTCATAACTCAACGCGCCATCGGCCTTGATGCGTAAGGCGAACGCTGACGGCACGCCGACGCCATCTGCGTTTGCGGTGAAAAGCGCGGGCGCCGTGGGCTGAATCAAGACTGACGTACTCACGGGCGCGATGAACGGATTCTTCAACGTGATCGTCGCCGCACCGGTTACCGTCCCCGCCGGAATCAACAGGTTCACTTGCCCGGGTGATACAAAAAAGAGCGATGCCGGGCGGGTTTCGTTGGCGGCATCCGTCACCTCTACGCTCGTGCCTTGCAAAGTCACGGGCAGCGGTACGGTCGCGGCGACTTCTGTCCCTGCCGCCAGATTGCTGCCAAACAACGTGACGATGGATTCAGGCGCGAGCGCGGCTCCCACATAACTGGCCGACGAGACCGGCGCGATGGTGGCTAAATCAGGCGCGCTGATTTTCGCCACGAAGGCTTCGCTGATTCCGCCGTTGGTGCGGGCTTGCAAGGGCGTCACGGTTCGCAAGTCAGTGCCTAAAACTTGCCCCGTAAGATAAGCCGTGCCTTGATTGTCCAACGCCAGATCAAGCCCGCGTTCGTCATATCCCGTATTGCCCGAAAAGCTCGTGCCGAAATAGGTCGAATAAACCAACGCATCGCCTGCGGGTGAAAGTTTGGTGAGAAAAGCATCGTTGTCGCCGCGACGCGTATCTTGCACCGCCAGCAAAACCGGAAAGTTATCTGACGCCGTCTTGCCTGTCAGATAAACAAAACCCAGCGCGTCTATGGCGAGATTGCCAACCGGAATAAATTCATTTGCCGAGCCGGTGTTTTCATCGCTGCGACCACCCAACCACGTAGAAAACAGCGGCGCACTGCCCGACGCACGAAACTTCATGACAAAGGATTCCGCGCCTCCGCCGTAGCTGTTTTGCACCGCGTTGCGAAGCGGAAAATTCAACGACGAAGTCACGCCGGTCAAACATGGATTGCCGAAACCATCTACCACCACAGCACGCCCTATGTCAGCGTTGTTGCCGCCAACATAGGTCGAGAACAGCAACTTGAATTGTTCGGTGTCGAACTTGGCGAGAAAGGCATCTTGATCGCCGCGTGTTTGCGCCTGCCAGGCATTCAGCACGGGAAAATTCGCCGTCGTCGTGACGCCCGTCACATAAGCCTGTTGCAGCGCGTCAACCGCAATGCCGTAACCGGTTTCTTCATCAATCGCGCCGTCGCCGCCGAAGTAAGTCGAAAAAAGCACCGCGCCCGTCGCGCTGAATTTCGTAACAAAGACATCACGTTCGCCACGCAGCGCCGCTTGAATCGGATTGAGCGTGAGAAAATTCGGCGAATCGGTGCGGCCTGTCACATACACCGCATCGTTGGCGTCGAGCGCCAACGCATAAGCCACATCAACCTGATTGCCGCCCAGATAAGTCGAATAAAGCAACGTCGTACCCGTTGGGTTGAGCTTGGTTACGAAAGCATCGCCGTTGCCGCGCGTTACGGGCTGAGGCGCGGTCGGCGTCGTTGGGAAATTCAGCGAATTGGTTTCGCCCGTCAGATAAATATTCGAACTCTTGTCTACGGCGATGCCCCACACGCGGTCGGTCGAACCGCGTCCGCCCAGATAAGTCGAAAAAATCATCCGTGTGCCCGTGGGGTCGAGCTTGGTCAAAAAGCCGTCGCTGCCTCCGCCCGACATATCTTCGAACGGCGCGCGCACGGGAAAATTCAACGACGTAGTTTGTCCCGCGACATAAATGTTTCCCGCCGCATCGGTCGCAATCGTATAAGCCGCGTCTATGTTGCCGCCGCCCAAATAAGTCGAATAGCTGAGAATCGGATCAATCACCAGCGGCAACGTCGCGTCATATTCGCCCAACGCAAAACCGATTATGTTGTCAGCGCCGATAACATAACGCACCGCGACGGATTGCCTGCCTTTCGATGTTTCCTGATATGCAACTGGCACATGTTGCAGCAACCGCGCCTTCCCTTGCTCAACCACTAGCGCGCCGCTGGCGTCGAGCCACACGGCATCGGCTCCCGCAAAAGTGAATTTGATCTGTTGCGCATCAGCGTGCGGCGCAAGCATCCAGTCGTATTCCAACTGCGCGCCGCGTCCGTAAAACACCGCGTCTATGCCTGAATAAAGCTGCTCGTATCTCACGCGAGCAAAGCGCGGCACGTTCGTTTGCCAGTCCGCCGAATCATTGCCGAGCAAGTAATGGCTCTGTCCTTCAAGCGCATCACTTGAGTGCAAGCGAACCTCTGAACGCGCACCGATAAAACGTAACGCCAGTGGCGTTGGATCTTTGACCGCGCCAGGAAACGCGCCAGGAAACACGCCAGGAAACACGATAGACACAGCCTCTGCCGCCAGCCCCAACGTGAAGCCAGGCTGCCGCGCAAGATAAAGATAAGGTGATGGAATTTGTCCGTGGTTGGCTTCAAAGCCCAGCGGAACCTGAGCGAGTGCGGCCAACGCAGAAGACGCAGGTAACAGGGGGAGCAGGCGCGGCACATCGGCTGTCATCAGGCACAACGCAACACATAACCACGCTCCCCACCAACAACGCAGGAATACAGCCATAGAAAAACGCATAAACGACACCTCGCTCAACGGCTACGGGGATGCCATCAATCACGGGAATTACCAAGGCACGGGAATTACCAAGGGGTGCAAAAAGAAAAATCGCTGCGGTTCTCTGGGGAAAACTAGGGTTGGGCTTTCGACACACCGTGATTATAGCGGGCAAAAGGTGATTGGCAACCACGAGAGCGGGTGCTACACTCCGCGCCTTCCTGCGGCTGTTATTGACTATTATTTTCTTTTGAAGGGACTTGATTTTATTCCCATGCAGGCTTTAATTCTGGCAGGCGGCAAAGCGCAAGGCTTGCGTCCGCTGACCATTCATACCCCCAAACCACTCATCCCCATTGCCAACCGTCCTTTTCTTTTTTATCAACTCGAACTTTTCAAACGCGCCAATGTCACCGACATCACGCTCTCGCTGAACTTTCCGCCCGGCAAGATCGAAGACACGTTCGGCAACGCGGCGCATCACGGCGTCAATTTGCGTTACGCGCAAGAAGCCCAACCGCTGGGCACGGCGGGCGCGTTCAAACAACTCATAACTGAACGCCCCGAACCAACCGTCGTACTCAACGGCGACATTCTGACGAACGCCAGCATCGCCAGCCTGTTGGTCGCGCACCGCGAGTTGCAAGCTGCCGTGACGATTCTGACTTATCCGGTCGCCAACCCTAGCCAGTACGGACTCGTCGTTACCAACGAAGACCAGGGCGAAGACCACCGCGTCAGCCAATTCATCGAAAAGCCGCGTCCCGATCAACTGAAACCCGAATGGGGCACGCACATCAACGCAGGCCTTTACGTCATCGAACCGCGCATCGCCGAACGCATTCCAGCCGGCACGCGCTACGATTTTGAATCGCAACTCTTCCCCGCCCTCATTGCGGCGGGCGAACCGGTTTACGCCTTGCCGTGGGATGGCTATTGGCTTGATCTCGGCACACCGCAACGTTACTGGCAAGCCCATCAAGACTTGCTCGCAGGCAAGGTCAAAAAAGTTTCGATTGAACGCCCGACTGTCCCCACGTGGTCAGGCGAAGGCGAAACGCCGCGCATTGATAAGGCTTCGCTGCTCGACCCGTCGGTCACGCTCAAGGCCGGGGCCGAAATTATCAACTCTGTCATCGGCGCGAATTGCGTCATCGAAGAGAAAGCCCGTCTCGAAAATTGCGTCGTCTGGTCGGGTACACGCATCGGCGCACAAGCGCAGCTCAAAAACAGTTTCATCGGCAAAAGCGCCCTCATCGGCAAAGGCGTCACGCTCGACGCCGCCGTGCTGGGCGATAAATCGAACATCACTGACTATTCATCGGTTGTCGGTTGCCGGTAGCCGGTTGTCGGCAAGGACGGATATATGCGTCGCTTGCCAACACGAAACGCCCGACAACCGACAACTGGCAACCGGCAACCAACTTATGGCAATCATCAAATTCGGAACCGACGGCTGGCGTGCGCGCATCGCCGAAGATTACACCTTTGCAAACGTAGAAATCGTTTCGCAGGCTGTGGCTGATTACATCAAGTCGCAGAATACGAACGGCAGACCAGCCCACGACCTAAAGATGCTGGTGGGCTATGACCGGCGCTTTGCGTCAGAGCATTTCGCGCAACGTACGGCGGAAATCTTTGCGGGCAACGGCATCGCGATTGACGTATTCGACACCGACGTACCTACGCCGCTCGTCTCGTTTGAAGTTTTACGGCGCGGGCTGGATGGCGGTATCGTAATCACGGCTTCGCACAATCCCCCCGATTTCAACGGCTACAAATTCAAAGCGCCCTATGGCGGATCGGCTACGCCTGCGATCACGAACGAAATCGAAAAGTTCATCGGTGCGAATCCGCCGCAACGACTCACCTTTGCCGACGCCAAAAAACAAGGCCTCGCACGAACCATCAGCGTGACGGGCGAATATCGCGCGCATCTCGAAAACGTGATTGACATCGCGGCGCTGAAAAAGGCCGAAGGCTTAGTCATCGTTGATCCGATGCACGGAACCGGCGGACGTTGGGTAGAAAACATAT
>JANNUY010000017.1:0-7253 GCA_031414155.1 Acidobacteriota bacterium | reverse complement strand
AACCAAGTTCGACCGTTCCGCCGCCGAGAGCGCGCGCCTGTCGCCTTACGTAGACGTGTTGAGCAGTAATCTTAATGCTGCGCCGATAGAAGAAACTCGCATGCTAGGCATTTCAGTCACGCACACCGACCCGCTGATGGCAGCGCAAATCGCCAACACGACGGCGAAAGCGTTCATACAACGCAGCTTAAAAACCAAAAGCTCGCGCGTAAATCAGGCTTCTGAATGGCTTGATGCGCGCACCCGCGAACTCAAAGCCAAAGTCGAACAGGCCGAACAAAAACTCGCCGATTTCAGTAGCCGTAACGACGTTTCGATGATTACCATCGGCACCGAAACCCAACAGGGTGAAACAGCTAAAGGCAGTGCGCTTTCGAGCAAGCTCGGCAGCTTGCAGGAACAGGCGACCAAAGCCGAGACCGAACGCATCCTCAAAGAATCGCTTTATGAAGAGGTCAAACAAGGCCGCGTAGACAAATTGCCCGAAGCCTTCGGCGACGCGCGCATCACGGCCTTGCAAACCAAGTTGAGCGAGCTTTCTATCGTGGCCGCGCAAAACGTAGGCCGTTACGGCCCAGACAACCCCAAGACCATTCAATCGCAAAAAGAAATGGCGGCTTTGCAAAAACAGTTGGATGAAAGCCGCGTCACACTGGCTGACAAGCTCAAGGCCGATTTCGGGCGCGTGCAACGCGATGAAACTTCGCTCAAGGCCGCTTTGCAAAAAGCCCTGATCGCTGCGCGTGAAGAATCTATTCAGCAAAATTACGCCGCCGTGCAATTCAGCCTGATTAAACAGGAAGTCGAAACCTCCAAGGCGCTTTACGGCGACTTCCTGCAAAAAAATACGCAGGCCGATATGCAACTGGCTGAACAGACCAACAACTTGCACATCATTGATCCGGCGCAAGTGCGGCGCGCGCCCATCGGCCCCCAACGCCTGCGTTCGATTTTGATCGCGCTAATTCTGAGCCTGTGCAGCGGCCTCGGACTCGCGCTGGCTATCGAATTTTTCGACGACAAGATCAAGGTGACCGATGACGTAACGCGCTATATCGGGTTGCCCACGCTCGCGCTGATTCCCGCCGTGCAAGTGAATCGGTTGCGCATGCCGGGCGTAGACAAACCTACCGCCCAACTCGGCGCGACCAACCACGGCGGCGTTCAGAATGCACTTGAGAAAGCCCTGCCTGACCCCATCTTGCGCACCAAACAGTTATCCGAAAAAAACCGCAACATTCTGATCGAAGCCTATCGTTCGTTGCGCGCTTCGATCATGCTTTCGACCGCGAGCCAACCGCCCAAAATCATTATGTTCACCAGCAGCCAGCCAGGTGAAGGCAAAACGACGACAACCACTAACACTGCGATTTCGTTATCTCAGCTAGGGCTTTCGGTGTTGGTGATTGACGCCGACATGCGCCGCCCCGCTGTGCATCGTGTCTTCGGCCTAAAACGCACGCACGGCCTCTCGACTTATCTTTCCAGCGAAGTGCCGTTTGAACAACTCATTCAACCCACGCCCATGCCGAACTTGTGGGTGATGGCTTCCGGCGCGATTCCGCCCAACCCGACGGAACTGGTTAGCTCAGAAAAAATGCGTGAACTGATTCAACGCTTGAGCGAAAAATTTGATCACATCCTGATTGATTCGCCGCCGATACTAAACGTCACCGACCCGGTCGTGCTTTCAACGCTTGCCGACGGGGTCGTACTCGTCGTGCAAAGCGGACGCAGCAAGCGCCATTTCGTACGCCGCGCGCACCGCGAACTCGCTCAGGTGGGCGCAAAAGTTTTCGGCGTCGTCCTCAATAACGTAGACTTTTCTGGCGTAGGTTATTCCGATTACGAATACGCCCGTTATCGTTATGAATATGGCGGCAACAGCGACAAAAAGAATGGAACAGACGGATAGAAATAAATGACAGAGCCGATTGAGGTGCTTGATCGCACTACCGCACCGGTTGCTTTTGCAACGAACTCACAACCCTCACCTTTTACTTACCAACTTCCTGATGAACCCTTAGTTGTTATTCAACCCAGTCACCGTTGGGTTGCGCTCAATTTGCGTGACCTGTGGACTTACCGCGACCTGCTTTATTTTCTGACTTGGCGTGACGTTAAGATTCGCTATAAGCAAACCGCACTGGGTGCGGCCTGGGCAATCATTCAGCCGCTTTTCACAATGCTAATTTTTTCGCTGTTTTTCGGACGGCTCGCCGGAATGCCTTCTGATGGCGTACCTTATCCGCTCTTTGCCCTCGCCGGACTCATCCCCTGGATGTTTTTCGCCAACGCTGTCACCAACAGCGGCAACAGTCTGGTAGGCAGCGCGAATCTCATCACTAAAGTTTATTTCCCGCGCATGATTATCCCCTTCGCCGCCGTAGGCGCAGGGCTGGTTGATCTCATTATTTCATTCGGGTTGTTAGTTATCGCGATGGCCTGGTTTCGGGTTACTCCCACCATCGGAATTTTGTTACTCCCCTTGTTAGTTTTGTTATTAATGTTACTCGCCATTGGGGTAGGAATGTTTATGTCGGCGCTCAACGTGAAATACCGCGACATCCGTTATGCGTTACCCTTTTGCATCCAACTTTGGATGTTCGCCACGCCGATCATTTATCCCCTGAGCCTGGTACCCGCCAAATGGCGCTGGGTCATGGCAATCAACCCGATCACCGGCATCATTGACGGATTCCGCGCCGCGCTTTTCGGACGCCCGCTTGACGCGCAGGCACTGGCAATTTCAACCGTAGTTATTTTGTGCGTGTTAACTTACAGCGCCTTTCACTTTCGACGGATGGAAAAGACGTTCGCCGATGTGGTTTGATGAAACAGATCGGATGTGGGGCCGGTTCTCAACTTGCCTCGCTCTCAAACAGCATGAAACGAATTACCGCAGAAGAATTAGTCGGAGAGGAATGGGCTGAATGGTACTCAATGACGCCGATGGAGCGTTGGCATGAATCCGAAAAACTTTGGGACACATATCTTGCATTAGGAGGATCGCTTGATCCAGAGACCGATACACAAAGTCCTTTCTTCGATGGCGAAACACCAAGTCCGCGCCCTGTTGATGGCCCTTTCGAGAAGACAGGCTTGCGTGTTATACGGCGCGGCAGAGTTTAGTCACAAATTAAACATTAGCCACTAACCACCAGTCAGTCACTAGCCACTAACTAATGAGACCCATCATTCGCGTAGAAAATCTGAGCAAGCAATATCGCCTCGGCACTAAGCAGGCGTCTTATGCTACTTTGCGCGAATCACTGACCAACGCTGTCACCGCTCCCTTCCGCCGCTTCCGGTCAACTCCGCACTCCGCACTGCGCACTCCGCACTCCGAAGACAACCATTTCTGGGCGCTCAACGATGTCAGCTTTGACGTAATGCCCGGCGAAGTCGTAGGCATCATCGGGCGCAACGGCGCAGGCAAGTCTACGTTGTTGAAAGTGCTGTCGCGCATTACCGAACCGACCAAAGGGAAGGTGAAACTTTATGGTCGCGTAGGTAGTTTGTTAGAAGTCGGCACAGGCTTTCACGCTGAACTGAGCGGCAGAGAGAATATCTACCTCAACGGCGCGATTCTGGGAATGAAACGCCACGAGATCGAACGCAAATTCGATGAGATCGTAGCCTTTGCCGAAGTCGAACAATTTCTCGACACGCCGGTGAAACATTATTCCAGCGGGATGTATATGCGGCTGGCTTTTTCGGTCGCCGCCCATCTTGATCCCGAAGTTTTAATTATTGATGAGGTACTTGCCGTAGGCGACGCCGAGTTTCAAAAAAAATGCCTCAACAAAATGGGCGACGTAGCCAAAGCAGGCCGCACCGTGTTATTCGTCAGCCACAATATGAACGCAGTAGAGGAACTCTGTAGTTCTGTAATTTTGATTCACAAAGGAAAGGTTGTTGAGAAAGGTAATAAAGTCAGTGAAGTTATAAATCATCATTTATTCAGAACGAGCGGCGAATCACTCTCTCATGTGTGGACTAACGAGGGCGGAGCTCTTGAGAATCCGTGGTTTTATCCAAGAACGTTTTTACTTACAGATGAAGAGGGCGGGTCAATAGCAATGCCAGTTAGGAGCGATAAAGAAGTTTGGGTTCAAATTGATGGAACTGTAGATACGCCTGACCCTGCTATGAACATAGGTTACGCGCTATTTTCTGAACAAGGCCAACTATTGTACTGGTCGCTTACTACTGATGAGGCAGAGCCAGCGTGGCCGAAATTCAAGAAAGGTGAATATCGTTTAAGAAGCCAAATCCCGTTCAAACTGTTAAATGAAGGCGAATACCGCCTAGAACTAATTGCGAGCCTTCATTTTAGGCAATGGATAGTGCAGCCTTCCGTTAATGCTCCTTCTATTTCGTTGAGCATTAGAGGCGGGCTGAGTGAGTCACCATATTGGCTTGCAAAAAGGCCTGGGCTATTAGGCCCAACGATTTCTTGGCATTCGCAGTCTGTCTCAAAGTGATTTTAATCTCTCATTTGACGACAATAAAAATATGATAGTCTCTGCGCACCAAAAAGATAAGGCTTGGGCTAGGTTGCTCGTATGTCGTCCTACCAGCGCTCTCTTATTATATCGAAGGACAAGGCAGATATTGTCTTGGAAGTTGAGCGGTTGCCCAGTCCCGCCCCCTCATATTATCAAGCAAAGAGTGCTATTGAACTATGCTAAACGGTATGCGCTTAGAACCTTAATTGAAACAGGAACTTACTTAGGTGATATGGTATATGCGCTTAAAGATAATTTTCAAATTATCTACTCTATTGAGTTAAGCGAAACCCTCAGTCAAAAAGCGACGGCCCGGTTTGAAAAATTTCCACATGTAAATATTCTTCAGGGCGACAGCGGCGAAGTGCTACCGAAATTACTTAGTGGTCTTCAAGCGCCATGTCTTTTTTGGTTAGATGGGCATTTTTCAGACGGTGTTACAGCAAAAGGGACACTGGATACTCCAATTGTGCAAGAGGTAATTGCCATCCTTCAACATTCATGCAAAACGCACGTTATTTTGGTTGATGATGCAAGAATGTTTAATGGTTCGAATGATTATCCAACGATGGAAGAATTCAAATTCTTAATTGGCAAGCACAGACGTGGTCTAAACGTTCAGGTTGAGCATGATATTATCCGTATTACGCCTTAGTTATTTTGCGAATGATTAAACGGCTAATCGCCCGAGCAATTTTTGCGAAAGAGTTTTGCGAATTCAGGAAGAAAGTAGATTCCAGCGAAGATCGCCTCTCCCTTCGCTGGAAAGATCGTTTTCCTTGTTTTAATGATAAAACTTTAGATACGGAATTTGATCGCCATTATATTTATCACTTTGCGTGGGCCGCTCGCGCTCTTGCTGATAGCCAGCCCGATTTACATATAGATTTTTCCTCTTCTTTGTATTTTTGCAGCATGGTTTCAGCGTTTGTACCTGTAAAATTTTACGATTATCGCCCAGCTAAGTTGGAGCTTAGTAACTTAACTTCCGAAGCGGTTGATTTATCCAATCTGCCTTTCAGCGATCAAAGTATTCAATCTTTATCTTGTATGCACGTCGTCGAACATATTGGCTTAGGTCGTTATGGTGACAGGCTTGACCCTGAAGGCGATTTAAAGGCGATTGCTGAACTTAAACGGGTTCTGGCAGTGGGCGGTCAACTATTGTTCGTTGTGCCTGTAGGTAAAGCGCGAATAATGTTTAACGCCCATCGCATCTATTCCTATCGGCAAGTGCTGGCTGAGTTTTCAGACCTTACGTTAAAAGAAACAGCCCTAATTCCTGACAGCGCCGTAATAGGTGGGCTAATTCGCAACGCTGACGAGAAACTATTTGATCAACAGTCATACGGCTGCGGGTGTTTTTGGTTTTCAAAGTAAATGCGCATCTTTTACGCTGCTCATAATCATTATTGGGAAGATAGCAACCTGCTTGAAGGTTTGCGCAGCGGTGGGCATGAAGTGGTTAGCTTCGACCCCGGCCATACTTTTTATGAAGCCTTAGGCACGGAATGGACTTCGATTGACCGTACGCGCGTGTCGGAGCAGTTGGTGAGCGCGGTCAAAAGTGAACATGCGCGCCAGCCCTTCGATTTATTTTTCAGCTATGTCTTAAAACAACTTGTTTACCCTGAAGCGATTAAAGAAATCAGCCGCCTGGGGATTGTCACGATGAATTATTGGTGCAACGGCGCGCATCAGTTTTATCTGGTAGATGAAATCAGCCCCGCGTTTGATTATTGCGTAGTCACCGAGCGCGCCGCCCTTGAGGATTATCGCCGCGTCGGAGCGCGTCCGATTTATTTGCAGATGGCGGCGAACCCAGCGGTTTATCGGCCTTACGACCTGCCGCGTGAATATGACGTAGCCTTTGTCGGTCAGCGTTACGCCGACCGTCCGATTTATCTGTTGCACTTGCTCAACCACGGCGTGGCCGTGCGCGTTTGGGGGCCGGGCTGGACGGCGGATCGTACCTTTGGCGAAAAAAGCGCAGGCGCGGGAGTTACCTGGCCTTATTTATTTCGTCATCCGCGCGCGTCGGCTTATAAGCTGCTCGATTACAGCAAGCGCCGCGCGCTGTCGCATTACGACGTACCACCGTGGGATGAGCGTAAGTTGGCGCGCGTGGCAGGGCCGAGTTTGCCGCAAGATGAGTTAGTCAAAATGTATAGCCGCGCTAAAATCAGTTTGGGATTCTCTACGTGTGGTTATGCGCGTTACACCGATAAAGAAAAAATCCGACAAATTCATTTGCGCGATTTTGAAGCCCCGATGAGTGGCGCGTTTCATTTCGTCGAATATCAGGACGAACTAAATGAATTTTATGACATCGGGCGCGAGATCGTTTGTTATTCCAGCCGGGAAGATTTGTTGGATAAGGTAAGGTTTTATCTTGCCCACGAGACCGAAGCTGAAAACATCAGACGCGCCGGGCACACCCGCGCGCAACGCGATCACACATGGGCGCGCAGATTCGAGCAACTGTTTCAACAGATTGGGTTGGGTAACCCCGTGCGTAAGGCTCTCAAAGATGTGTCAGTAGCCCGCGCGTAAGCCTTGTCATTACCCCAAAACTTTTCTCTTTTGCGCCAGAGGCGCAGCGGATATTAGCCGGTGGTGAAACCACCGGAAATAGCGTCGTTATTGCTTTGCGCCCCGGCTGGGGCGCAGGACCGAAGTACAGTGACAAGAAAACTTGTAGTTCAACGTAGTCCAAAGTTCCGTCCAGCCCCCCTGTCGGGG
>JANNUY010000016.1:0-2899 GCA_031414155.1 Acidobacteriota bacterium | reverse complement strand
AGCGCCAGCCAGATGGGTTTGAAAGATTTGCATTGCATCAGAAATGTCCTCTCGGTTGAATGGATTTTACGTTGGCTTGCCAGCACAACGGCGAACACCTTACGTCAGCTATGACCGACTCACATCAGCAACACCAGCGCGTAGCCTTTGAAAACTGCTATGAGGGTAAGGCAAGCTGTCTGCCGTTCAGTGGTCACACGGTATCGCAATCAAATGATTTGAGGGAAATGATGAAAAGTGTCGAATTCGACCTGCGCGCGATGCCCGCCGCAGAAAGTTATCGCCTGTTGGTGAGCTTGGTCCTACCGCGTCCGATTGCACTGGTTACGTCACTTAATCAAGACGGCTTGGTCAACGCCGCGCCGTTTTCGTTTTTCAACCTGATGGGAGCCGATCCGCCGGTTGTTGCATTAGGCGTTGCGCGCGACGCCAGCCGTCCCCTGGGACTGAAAGATACGGCGCGCAATATATTGCACAATGGCGAATTCGTCGTACACGCCGTCAACGAAGCCATCGCCGAAGCGATGAATGTTTGCGGCACCGACTTTCCGCCGGAAATAAGTGAGATCGAAGCGGCGGGCTTTACGCTGCTGCCGTCCACGCAAGTCAAGCCGCCGCGCATTGCCGAAGCCGCCGCCCAGATGGAATGCCGCCATGTGACGACCGTCGAGATCGGACGTACGCGCGTGCTGTTGGGCGAGGTCGTCCATCTGCATCTGGATGAACGGTTTTATGACGCGGCAACGCGGCACGTCAAAACCGAAGACTTACGCATGATCGGCAGAATGCACGGGCGCGGGTCGTATGCGCGCACGAGCGATTTGTTCGAGATGACGCGCGGCAGCCATACAAAATGATCGCTACTTCTTAACGGCAGAAAACTTGAACACCGTCGTCGAGCGATAAGTCGCGCCCTTGCGCAACACCGTCGTAGGGAAATTTGGATGATGCGGCGAATCGGGGTAGTGCTGTGTTTCTAAACAAAAGCCTGCGCGCTTGACGTAAGCCTGTCCGCCCTTGCCCGTAATGCTGCCGTCGAATCCGTTGGCGGTGTAAAAAACGACGCCGGGTTCGGTCGTCAAGACTTCCATCACTCGGCCTGAAGTCGGCTCAACCACCTTTGCCGCCAAGCCCAATGCACCCGCTTTGTGATTCAGCACATAAAAGTGATCGTAACCGCGCCCCAACGCGAGTTGCGGGTCTTTGTCATCAACGCGCGCACCGATGTCAGTGGGCTTGCGTAAGTCGAGTGGCGTCGCAGCGACCGAACGAATCTCGCCCGTCGGAATCAAGCCTTCGCCAAAGACTGTGAAGCGGTCGGCGTCCAGCGTGATTTGATGGCGCAATACGTCGCCTGTGCCTGCCAAATTGAAGTAACAATGGTTGGTGAAATTGATGATCGTGTCTTTGTCGGTCGTCGCCTGATAGTCGAGCTTGAGTTCGCCCTTATCAGTCAGCGTATAAGTCACGGTCACCGTCAGATTGCCCGGATAACCTTCTTCGCCGTCTTTGCTGAGGTAACGCAATTCTAACAGGGCGTTGTTGCCGCGCGTGAATGATTTTGCCTGCCAAACCTGTTTGTCGAACCCTTTCGCGCCGCCGTGGATGTGCGTCGTTCCGCGACCAGGGCGTGTCAATTTGTATTCAACCCCGCTCAACTCAAATTGCGCATTGGCGATGCGTCCGGCGTAACGGCCCACCAGCGCGCCGAACATCGGATTGCGTTTCACATAGGCCGCCAGCGTGTCGTAACCCAACACGACATCACCCAGCTTGCCGTCGCGATCCGGCGCGGTGAGCGAAACGATAATGCCGCCATAGTTGGTGATACGCGCTTGCATGCCACGCCGATTGGTCAGCGTGAATAAATCTACCGGCGTGCCGTCGGGTAATTGCCCGAATGATTCTTTCGTGACGCCGGCTTGACGATGGGGTTGCGCTTGAAAGCCTGCGCACGACAGCGCGGCAATCAACACCAAAAGAATAATGCGTGGTTTATGAATCATGATTTTTTTCTCCGTGGTCGGCCTCATATCGGCAAGATAAATTTCGTGCGCGCATCTTGTGATGATATGGGAACAGCTTCAAGCGCAACTGCCGCAAAACAGCTTTGACACCTCTGAAATCTGCGTGCTTCAATGCGTCTCGGTTGCGATAACGCAGCATTTTAATAACGCTATTTTCAGGAGACACCAAACCCATGATTCGTTTTCGACAAACCGTTTTCGCTTTAACCTTTGCGAGCGCAGCCCTGTGCGCCAGCGCCTGCCGCGAAGCCGCGCCCACCAGTTCAACGTCCAACGCGACTGCCAACCCTGCCGCAACAGGTGGTGGCGCTGACGCGATGACCGCGAGTTCTCCAGTAGTATTGGCTTCGCCGATTGATCCGACCAAACCGATTCCGATGCCTTCGGGCGCGGCGGGTGCGATGCCAAATGCGCTTAACGCCATTCCCGAACAAATGCGGCGTCCGCTCACACTCGAAGAAATCAATAAACTGCCCCCCGAAACCCGCGACATGATTTTGAAAGCGCAAGGGCGAGCGGGCGCGGTGACGCCAGCTAAAAAATAATGACCCAAAAAAATAATGAAACGACCTGATGAAGCTCCCAACAAAGTGGCAATTGCCATGTCAGTCGGTGCAATGCTCGTGACTAACATCATCGGCGGCACGGCGCTTGGATATGCTGCCGATAAGTGGGGTAGCACTGCGCCGTGGGGCGTAGTCTGCGGCGTCATTCTCGGCACGATCAGCGCCTTCATCGGCCTCTATCGCATCATGCAAAAACTGCAATAGGCAAAAACTGCAATAGGCAAAAACTGCAATAGGCAAAAACTGCAATAGGCAAAAACTGCAATAGGCAAAAACTGCAATAGGCAAAAACTGCAATAGGCAAAA
>JANNUY010000015.1:0-1589 GCA_031414155.1 Acidobacteriota bacterium | reverse complement strand
CTTTATTTACGACCTTGAGCGCATTGAGCGCGGCAGCCAGCACGACGACCGCCGTGCCATGTTGGTCGTCGTGAAAGACGGGAATGTCTAGTTCTGCGCGCAAGCGCGCTTCGATTTCAAAACAGCGCGGCGCGGCGATGTCTTCAAGGTTGATGCCGCCGAAACCCGGTGAAATAGCTTTGACCGCGCTGATGATCTCTTCGGTATCCTGCGTCGCCAGACATATCGGAAACGCATCAATGCCCGCGAATTCCTTGAACAGCATCGCCTTGCCTTCCATCACCGGCATTGCGGCTTCGGGGCCAATGTTGCCGAGGCCGAGTACGGCAGAGCCATCCGTCACAACGGCCACCGTATTGCGCTTGATTGTCAGGTTAAACACTTTGTTTTTGTCTTCGGCAATCGCCATGCATACGCGCGCGACGCCCGGCGTATAAGCCCGCGACAAATCGGCGCGCGTCTGAATCGGTATCTTGCTTTTGACTTCGATCTTGCCGCCAAGATGCAAAAGAAAGGTGCGATCTGAGACGTTGATGAAAGTCACGCCATCTACGGCTTTGACGATTTCGACAATTTCACGCGCGTGCGTATCGTTGCCCGCCGCGACCGTGATGTCGCGTACGATCTGATTGTTGCCGACTTCGGCAATATCTATGGCTCCGATGTTGCCGCCCGCCGCGCCAATCGCCGACGTGACGCGGCCTAACGTGCCGGGCTTGTTGGCGAGCTTGAGCCGTAACGTGATGCTGTAACCTTCGCTGGGTGTGACTCGCATGGGTATTCCTTCTAGGTTTTCGTCTGTGGAATCAGTCGTCATACCGACTGAGACAAATCGTGTGGTCGTAATCAACTATCCCGACGCGCATGTTTCGAAACCAACCGCGAAGCCCCAGGATATTGCGGCGCAAGCCTGGGTATCTGGCGAGGTAGACAAAGCTTTGAAAGGCGATGCCGCAGCTTTGCAAAGTGATTTCGTGTCCGAAGGCTTCCAGCGAACCTGCCAACGTATCCAGCACAATGTGTTCTCCCGACTCAATGCCTAAGCCGAGCTTCTCACCGTGTTCGCGCCGAAAAAGATATAGCCCTGCACCAGTGTCAACTTTAGCTTCAACGCTTACGGTTTTCCCTCCAAAACCGAGAAGGACAGGCAAGGTTATGCCTTCATCTTTATCTGGATAGGTATGAGCGGTAGCGAAATCAAGCTGATGATTTGTCATGTCAAATCTCCTACGTAAGGCCTCCTGCATAAGGCGGAGCATCCGGGTCGTCCACCAATGTAACTAACGGCAGATACGCGCCATCTGCATCCGCCAACACATAAACGGCCTTAGCGTCGTTGCCGCTGGCGATGAGACGATCACCATCCAGCGCCACCCACTTACCCTGCATACTCGCGTGCATGTTCAGCCAACCAGTCAAACGCTGGGCGCAGGTCAGGCTCAGGGATTGGCTCTCGCCGCGGGTCAAGCGTTTTGGGCCGAACCTTCGGCGCAATCGCCTGCTGATTTAGCGTTTCACGTAATTTGCGTTGCTCGACTTCCGGCAACGTATGAATTTGAGCGAGCAGACCTTCTAAAGTGATTTGCGAC
>JANNUY010000014.1:0-6355 GCA_031414155.1 Acidobacteriota bacterium | reverse complement strand
GTTGCGCGGCAGGTCGTTGGGCAGCGGGGGCAATACGGCAGGCACGGCGCGCTCGACCGGTTCTGCCGAAGCGTCGTATGCACCGCGCTTAAGCAAATACGCGGGACGCGGCTTAGGCATTTCTTCCATCACCATCGTCGTCGGAAAATCGTCAATAAAAGCCTGACGCTGTTGTTTGAGCGCGTTGAGTCGCTGAAAAGCCTGCTGCAAATCTGATGGCGCAGCCTGCGCGAGAAAGGCACGTTGCAGCTTCAGCGTTTGGGTTGCCGAACGTTTGGCGGGCGTGATGGCCGCGAGGTGATCGAGCGTTTCGGCATTGGCGAGCAACGCGATTTCGTCAGCCTCAAAGGCGCGCGTATACATTCGCACGTCGTCGAGTGCGCCTTGCCAGCGGAATTGCGGGCCGCCGCCTGCGCCGATGCGCAAAGGCGTTTTCGTAGCCCCCATCAACAAAAAAAAGTTGCGTTGGTTGAAAGTCAGCCGTTGCTCAACGCCGTTGACATAAATGTGCAAGCGCTGCTCCCACTGTTCAAGGCCGTCAAAGATTACGGCGACGTGTTGCCATTGATTGAGCGGCAACTTGTCAGCCGTCTCGACGCGCAAGGTGTCTTCGCCCCAACGAAAAACCATATTGAAATGCAGCTTGCCGTTGAGGAAATACAACCCATAACCCTCGGCGCGCGGCACACCGTTTTCTATGTCAGCGGGCGCGTCGCTGACTTTGCTGACGATGGTTCCGGCTTGTTCGCTGGCCGGATTGATCCACGCGGCGATAGTGAATCTTTCGCGGTAATCTTTTGACGTGCTCTTGTAACGAAAGTCCGCGCGCAAGCCGCCATCGAAATAGAGCTGATGATCGAACGTTATGCCTTGCCCTAACGGAGCCGCGACAAAACGCGGCGCGCCCGCTTGCCAACCGACGGGCAGGAGTTTCGCTTTATCCTCGGGTTTGAGGTCGGTGGTTTCGTGGTAATCGCGGTCAGATTTGTTAAAGATCGGTGTGCTGTGTTCATCCATCGGCACATGCACGATGAGCTTGTCGTCAGGCATCCATTGTTGCTTAGGGTGCTGTTTCGGCTTCAGCGATTTTTCCCAACTGCGTTGCGCGGCGGCGGTGCGTTTGAGCATGGCATTGAAGCTGGTTTCAGCATCGGTGATTTGCTGGTCGAATTGCGCGAGGCGAACTTGCTCATCGCGCGTAGGCGCGTGCATCAGCGGCGGCGCGTTGCCTTGATCGAACGAGTGGCCGTCTTCGTCAATGTTGTTGAAGAAAGCCGAGAATTGATAGAACTCTTTGTGTGTCAGCGGATCGTATTTGTGCGTATGGCAACGTGCGCAACCCATCGTCAAGCCCATGAATACGGTCGAAGTGGTGTCTACGCGATCAACGACGTATTCGATTCGATACTCTTCCGGCACGATGCCGCCTTCGGCATTGAGGCGATGGTTGCGGTTGAATCCAGTCGCAATCTTTTGCTCTAAAGTCGCGTTTGGCAGCAAGTCTCCTGCAAGCTGTTCGATGATGAACTGATCGAAGGGCAGGTTGTCGTTGAATGACTCAATCACGTAATCGCGCCAGCGCCACATCGAACGTTCGCCATCAATTTGATAACCGTTCGTGTCGGCGTAACGCGCCGCATCCAGCCAGCGAAACGCCATCCGCTCGCCAAAGCGCGGAGAGGCGAGCAAACGGTCTACGACTTTTTCATAAGCGTTCGGCGATTGGTCATTGAGGAAGTCATCCAACTCTTTCAGCGTAGGCGGCAAGCCCGTCAGATCGAACGACAAGCGGCGCAACAACGTCGCGCGGTCTGCCTCATGGCTAGGCGACAAGCCTTCTTTTTCTAACCGCGCTAAGACGAAAGTATCAATCGCATTCTTTACCCACGCTTTGTTTTTGACTTCGGGCAGCGGAGCGCGCTGCGGCGCGATGAACGCCCAATGCGAACCCCACGCCGCGCCTTCATCAATCCAGCGTTTGAGCGTAGCGATCTGCGCTTCGGTCAGCTTGTGTCCGGTGGCGGGTGGCGGCATCACGAGGTCGGCGTTGGCCGAAGTGACGCGCTTGATTAAGCGGCTGTTGGCGGCATCGCCCGCGATGATGACGCCCGCTTGGGCGAACGCTCCGTCTTTAGTGTCGAAACGCAGCTTTGCCATGCGTGCCTTGTCGTCAGGGCCGTGGCACTGAAAGCAGTTGTCAGACAGGATGGGGCGAATGTCCCGATTGAAATCTACTTTACCAGCTTGAGAGAAGGCACTGGCATTCGGTGAACGCAGCGAAAGCGCAGCGACACAACACAGAAAGAAAAAGGCAATCAATCTTTTCATAGGCGTTTCATCAGCGTGATGGTTTGGGTTCGTGATGCGAGCGCGAGTTTACGTGAAGTCTGGCGAAAGCGGAACGGGGAGCGTGAGCGGGAATGTGCGTCAAAGTTTTACAGACAGTTCGTTACAGGCCGTAAACGACCTGCCTAAATTCAACCGCCGCCACGGGCGAAGAATACCTGCAAAGAAACTTAGTTTCCGGTGTACTCAGTAGTGCTGTCAGTGATGGGTTGCTATAGTGTCGCTCGACGAAATTTACTCCCCCATCTTGAGGCCGAGCATTTTTATCACGAGACCATTTTGATTACTGAGAACACCCAGACAACCACCGCAGAAGCTGACAGCATTTTGGAAAACCTGATCAACGAGACCGAAAACGGCAAGCTCCGTTGGGGCTTTCAGCCACCGGCTACGGCGCAAGCCAATCGCGGCCCGACGCATTACGTGTTGCGCCGCCGCCGGACAGTCTATCGCCTGACCGCGCGCCGCGACGGACGCAAACAGGTTGATCTGATGATTGAACGCCTTGAGCCGGAAGGCGGGTTGATGACGACTCTCTTTGGCTTGGCGACAGGCGAAACGGCGCACTGATGGGCTGCGAGGTCATGGCCTACTGCGTGACCCGCAGCGTCTCAGTGAAAAATTTCAGCACACGGTGTTCATACTCAGCCCCGGCTTTGGCGTGCAGGTTTTAGTGCTGCGCATCTTTCACGATCCATAAATCTTTGGGCGCACGGGCGGCGTTGAATAGTTCCTGCGATTCATTTAGCGGCGTATGGCGGTCGCGTTCGCCTACGATAAAGAGTTTGGGGCAAGACAGCGCCGTTACGTGTTCAATCGGGCGGAGTGCTTCTACGCCAACGCCAAGCCGTGGTTTGAGTTGCCATTCGAGCAAAGGCGTAAGGCCGCGCGCCCAGTTGCCCAAATAGCGCCCAATGCGATTTTCGACGGCGCGATGAAGGTCGGGATAAACCATTTCGAGAATCAGCCCGTCGAGCGGCAACGGAGGTTCAGCCAAACAAATCGCTGCGCCGCCGAGCGAAATGCCTAACGCGCCGAGGCGTTCGTTGGGGAAGCGTGACCGCAAAAATTGCACGGCGGCTTGCGCGTCGCGGCTTTCGAGATAGCCAAAAGTAATTTGCGCGCCCGTGCTTTCGCCGTGCGCCTGCTGGTCAATTTGGAGTACGCCAAAACCCGCCTGCCGCAAGAACGCCGCGCGCGAAGACGTTTCCAGCCGATTGGCGCGAACTCCGTGGAGCAACAACACTACGCCTTGTCCGGGCTGACCGTTGAATAGCCATCCGCGAATCGTTGCGCCCCCAGCGCGGTTAGATGCACTGTTGAATTCAATGGCTTCGGCTCCCTCAGGCGGCGCGGGCATCGTGACACGCGCAGGCCAACTCAGCACCGTACCCGCCAGCCAAATCACCACTGGTAAGCCGATCAGGCCGAGTGCGAGCAAAATCCACAATCGTTTTATTTTCATAGGTTTTGCGTGTCTATGTAAATTTTCAAAACTCTTTTATCAAAAATTCAAGAAACGTTTAAGACGAGCGGCACGACCGAGAGTTACCTTGCACACGTTAGCGGAGAACCAAAACTTAAGCGAAGGGAAGGGGACGGCGCGGATTTTCGCCTTATCGTCTTTTCATCGGGCTTTCGATTGAGAGAGGGAAATGTCATACAGGACAGAAGCGGTGCCAGCAGTGATGAAAGACGCAGTGCCAGAGGCGGGTGCTGAACGGCTGATGCCGACGATTACGCAATTGATCGTAAGGCAAGCGGTTGAGCGCGCGGGCGTGACGGCTTTGCACGACCAAAAAACCGGACGCCGCATCAGCTATCGCCAACTCGCCAGCGAAATACGGCACGCCGCCAAAGCCCTTGCCCAGCGCGGGCTGCAAAAAGGCGAAGTGGTTTGTTTATATAGTCCGAACTTGCCCGAATACGCAGTGGCTGTGTTGGCGGTGACGTTGGCCGGAGGTGTAATTACGCTGGCGGCTCCTACACTCGACGCCGAGGTGTTAGCGCAACGGCTGGCCATCACGCGGGCGCAGTGGCTGGTGACGACCAAAGCGCATTTGCGCTCAGCGGTGCTGGCCGCGAGCCAGTCTTCGGTGCGACAGGTTTACAGCTTTGACCCGGCACTCGGCGCGCATCATGTCGGCGAACTATTTGAGACGGTGATGGCGGATGACGAACGGGCTACGGAAGCGTTGATTGATCCGCAACGCGACACGATGGCGTGGCTGTTCGATGAGGCTGAAAGCGCCACGCCGTATAGTTTCGCCGCCGTTGCCGCACGTCTGGCTGAGTATCAAATGCCGAGCGGTGAGATTGAATTGAGCGGCGTTTCGCTGGCAGAGAAAGATTCGTTTTTGATGTTACTCGCTGCTTTGGTAAACGGAGAGACGGTCGTGTTGTGACCGCTCACCATTTAATCTTTCGCTGCCAGCTATAATTTTGCTGTAATGATTTTTAGATTGACGGGCTAACATGCCGTATGTAGAATGCGCCCCGTTTGCTGCTAATGAATATCAGAAAAGGTGTTGATTAGTTAGCTTCTTTAGAAAGTCTAGTTAGTTTAGTTACTCACTCCTTAGCATCCCGCCGAAATTTTCAAAACGTATAAGGCAAATTCACTTTGGTTGAATTTTCGCTTTGACGTTGTCTTAGTGATTGGTTTATTCCTCGTGCCCGAGTGACGCGGAATTGATGGGGTGATGGTGGCTGGTGAAGGTGTTGGCGATCAATTTTTCGTCTGAACCTCTCGAATTGCCTATAAGATGGCGAGTTTGTCGCATAATCGTTTCGCTTGAAAAATCAATACTAATCAGCATTTGCGCAGTGTTTGTCCGTGCCTGTCACTGACCCACGAAGTCGAGTTTTATGGTCGCACGCTGCCTGCTCAAGTCGTCGAGTGTGTACGTTGCCCACGAAGTAACATTTGCCTCGCGCTTGGGCCTTTGCTTTTGATTAAATTGAATTACTCAGTTCGATTCGGTTTGCCGACGTAACTCAAGCCTCCTCAACGCAATTCATTCAAGTTACTAATAAGAGAATAAAGCTGGCGCTGAAAAGTGTCAGCGGCTAATTATTTTTGCAGTTAAGCGAAAATGACGGCATAGCTATGTCTGTTACTGGCTAGCCGGTCAGGTGCTAGGCGTATGCGAGAGTTGAAAAAGTACTGGCAAGCGATGGCGGCGGCGTTAGAAAGTGTCCGGGCAAATGATGAGAGCGTTACCGCGTCGAGGTTGCGCGTAGACATCGCCGGTTGTCGTGTGATGGCTCCGCCCGTGCGACAACAGCAGGGAGCCAGTTACATCCCGCGCACCCGCCCCACGAACTGGTTTGAAGGATCAGAAGGAAGTCAGGGAGGTAAGCGTTATGCAGCTAATGCAACGGATGCGCCAGATATGTTGGAAGATGCGGCGGGAGAATCCGCTCCCCCAAATCAGAGTTTTGCGTTCCATGAGTTTTTCGCTGCGGCCCTTCCGCTGGCGGATGACGTTTTATTTATTCCTATTGCGCCCGCAACGGCTGCCGCAGGCGATGCGACTGTGCATCAAGTTGAATACCGAACAGTGGCACGTTTCGTTTGAACGCCCGACGCAGGCTGCGTTGTTAGGCATCAAGTCTTCGCGTCCGGTCACGCCCCGAGTTTGGCGTCCGCGCTCGGTGAAAGCTCCGGTCGAACCGGAAATTGAAATCATTCCGCTAGCTCCTGTGTGGCGGTAAGCAAACGTTTTTTGAATTTTTAGCATTGCTCAGGCTGAAGCCTTCTGTGGCTTGCCGTTAGGCGAGCTAGTGACGACCAATTAAGTGCCCAAGGTTTAGTCGCTTGTTATCGCGTTGACCCACGACAACCGCAGATTCCGCCCCCCACCCTGTCACCACGATGACAAAACGGCTTGAGCAACCGCTCGCAACGATAGTGCGCTGACCAAAGTACTTCGGTACTTGGGGTCGTCGTTGCGAGCCTCACTTTCTGTTATTCGCTTATTGCCCTAACCACTGGTGTGAGGCAGGG
>JANNUY010000013.1:0-1146 GCA_031414155.1 Acidobacteriota bacterium | reverse complement strand
CATTCGCCAGATGCAATAGGCTGCTTAGGCGAAGGCGAGGCTGCCGATGACGTACAAGGCGATTGGCCCTACGGCACGGCCTTTCCATTCGGGCAGCCATTTGTTGCTGCTGAAAAAAGTCGCCGCTAGAAAACAAACTGCCGCAATCGCAAACGCACTCTGTTCGCGCCGCCGTCCCTTGATGATGCGGATGAAGTTCGTCGCTGATTGCAGATAGCTCTGCCCAAAATCCATCGTGGGTATGATGCAAAAGGAATTGGTTGTTAGGGCTTGCCGTTACTGCTTAGTGGCGTGAGTTGACGCGGGCATCTTACAAAAAATCCACCTTTTACAACAAACCACGCTCCTTCACTGCCAAATACTGATTCACCAATTGTAAGGACAATTGTCCGGCGGGTACGTCGAGCGCGAGGCCGCCGAGTTCGGTGATGCGGGCGAGGGCTTCTTCGCGTTGTTGCAGCAATTCTTCGGCGACGCTTTGTTGATAGACGGCGGAAATGTCTTGCGGCGGTTGCGTAACCAGCGCGCGCAAGTCGTTGTCGCCAATCGTCACGATCAACGGCAAGTGGCGCGGCAATAACGTAGCCGTATACGACAGCAATTCGGCGGAGGCTTCGCCGTCTACGAGGTCGGTGAGGATGACGACCAGCGAACGGCGTTTGCAGTTTTGCGCGAGGTATTGAAACGCGCGGGCATATGACGGTTCGGCCATTTGCGGCTTTACGTTATAAAGAGCTTCGATCATCGCGTTGAGTTGCGCGTTGCCGCGTTGCGGCGGCAGATACGAAGCCACTTGCCGATTGAAAACCAGCAGGCCGATGTTGTCGCCGCCCGAAGCCGCTACGTAAGCAATCGCCAGCGTGGCGTTGATCGCGTGATCGAGTTTGGTCAGTTGCGCCAGATGCGTGGTTTCTGACGCGGGGCGCGAAGTCATCAGGCGTCCGGCGTCGAGCATCACCACGATGGATTGGTTGCGTTCAGTTTGGTATTGCCGCGTCGTCATGCGTCCGCGCCGCGCCGTCGCCGTCCACGAAATGTGTCTTAGCTCATCGCCGCGCACGTAATCGCGCAAGCTCTCGAATTCTCTGCCCTGCCCGCACAACCGTGTGCGCCGCATGCCCAGCAACAATTGACGGTTGTGACGCG
>JANNUY010000012.1:0-8790 GCA_031414155.1 Acidobacteriota bacterium | reverse complement strand
GTACCGCCATAAGGAATCATCGGCTTGGTCAAAGCCATGCCATTCTATGCCGCGCCGATCGCGTTTTCGCGCACGCCAAAGTTAAAGTTGCGCGCATTGCGTATCTCTGCCGAAAACTCTGCGTGGCCTTTCAGGAAAGTTTTATTCGAGCCGCGCAAGTCAGCCGAACCGCCCAACAGCATTGGCAACGCGGCGGCCAACGCATTCAATACCGTACCGCCTGCATCGCGCGTAGCCACATCCGTGCCCGCCGGAAACACAGGCAATTTCGCTTCCCAGCCTTCGGGCAACTTGCCGCTCATCCAGCTTTGCCATTGCGCGGCTTTGTCAGTATGCGCAGCGGCATAAGCGTCAAAGCCCGCTTGCCATGCGTCTTCGAGTTCCGCGCCTTTGTTCACGCAAGCGCGAAAGACCTGCAACGCTTCGGCTGGCACGGTGAAAGGTTCTTCGTAAGGCCAGCCTAGATTTTGTTTGGTGAGTTTGACCTCTTCGACGCCGAGCGGTTCGCCGTGCGCGTGTGACGTGCCTTGTTTGTTGGGGCTGCCGAATCCGATGACCGAACGCACAGAGATCAGTGAAGGGCGCGGGTCTTTTTGCGCAGCTTCGATGGCGGCGGCGATGGCTTCAGTGTCGTTGCCGTCAGTCACTTGCTGAACGTGCCAGTGATATGCCTCAAAGCGTTTTAGGCGATCTTCGCTGAATGACATCGTCGTCGGACCGTCGAGCGAAATGTCGTTGTCGTCATAAAGATATATCAGCCGTCCGAGTTTCAAATGCCCCGCCATCGAAGCCGCTTCGGCGGCGACGCCTTCCATCAAATCACCGTCGGACACAATCGCGTAAATAAAATAATCTACCGGCTGATGCGTTTCAGTATTGAAGGTCGCGGCGAGAAATTCGTGGCCGATTGCCATGCCTACGCCATTGCCGAAGCCTTGCCCCAGCGGGCCGGTCGTGGTTTCGATAGCTTGCGACAAATGGCTTTCAGGATGTCCCGCTGTCTTGCTGCCCCATTGGCGAAACTGTTTGAGTTCGTCGAGCGTGAAGTCTTCGTAACCGGTCAAATGCAACAGGCTATACAACAACATCGAACCGTGTCCGGCTGACAAAATAAAACGATCACGATTGGCCCACTTAGGATTCGCAGGATTGTGCCGCAGGTATTTCGTCCACAGCACATAAGCCGCCGCCGCCATTCCCATCGGCATTCCCGGATGGCCTGAGTTAGCCTTTTGCACGCCGTCCATCGCCAGCGTGCGAATCGTGTTGATTGCCAGTTCTTCGAGCTTCTTGTTGATTGCCATCGTGTTTACGCTTCTCCAGAAAAAATTGTGAGACTGATTGTTGCCGCGCGAAGCGTGTCCGTAGCCCACCGTTAGCGAGGGCTACCTCATGGATGCGCCCTTTTGGCTGGATGGTACACACTGCCGAGGTAGCCCTCGCTAACGGCGGGCTACGGACACGCTTCGCGTTTTTAAGAAACCGCATTGTCTACGCAGCCCCGCGCGCTGTCTATCAAAGCCCCGTTAAAAATATCAATCACCCGATTACTTTGCCTTTTGCGGGGCGCTGCCTATACTGCGCTCACCCTTTACTTACCTTTTTCCAACTCATCGAGATTCCCCCCGCGAGGTGTGCCATGTCCAGTTGCACGCGTTGTTTCAGCGAATTGTCTGACCTGTCAGTTTTCTGCCCGCATTGCTCACAGGCGAATGCACCCGCGTTCAATAGCCTGCTCAATCAAACCGTCGCCGCGCGTTATCACATTCAGCAGCGACTCACGGGCGGAGGGCTTTCCGCCGTCTTTCTCGCCACTGACCTGCAACCCAACTCACCGGTCGTACTCAAATTCAGCGACCCGCAACACTTGACGCGGCGCGACATGACTTTCGCGCTTGATGCAACAACGACGCGCGCCTATTGGAGCGAAATGCTCGAACGCATGCGCCACGAAGCCGAGATGCTGCTGTCATTGCAACATCCGCACATCGTAAAGCTGCAAGACACGGGCACGCTCAACGACGACTTGCGCTACCTTGTACTCGAATATCTCGAAGGCACGACCTTACGCGATACGTTGCTGCGGCAACCGCGCCCCACACTCACCGAAGCGTTGCGCATCACGCTCACGCTCGCCGACGCGCTCGCGCACGTACACGCACGCGGCATCGTCCATCGTGATTTGAATCCGCGTAACGTGATGCTCTGCGGCAAAGAGCGCACCGTGAAGCTGATTGATTTCGGCATCGCCAAGTTCCCGCAACCGCCGAACGCTCCGCCTTTCACGCAACATTCATTGTTGCGCGGCACGGTGACTTACGCCTCACCCGAACAGTGCCAAAACGAAACGCTCGACGCGCGCAGCGATCTCTATTCGTTGGGCGTAATGCTTTATGAAATGGTGACGGGACAAAAACCGTTTAACGGACGCACGCCCACTGAAATCGCTTTGCAGCAAATTCAAACCGCGCCCGTCGCACCGCGCCAATTGAATAGCGAACTCACACCCGATCTCGAAGCCTTCATCTTGCGCACGCTGGCAAAACGCCCCGCAGACCGTCCGGCTTCAGCAGCCGCTTTCGCCGCCGAGTTGCGCAGCGCCGCCCGTCGCATCGTGATCGAATTGCCCGAAGCCGTTTTGCCTGCGCCCGCTCAAATTCAAAATACGCCAACTGTTGCGCCGTTTCATTTCACCAGCCTCGAACGCGCAGCGGCTCCGCGCAGGACGCTCGCCAAAACGCTGGCGGCTACCGCGATGCTGGCGCTGGCATTAGCCACCGCGACCGGTTCATCAGATTTTGCCAACTCTTCAGATTTTATAAGATGGATGAAAGCCCCGCCCGCTCATGAATTAGCCGCATTCAAAACGGCTGACGGCGAAACCTCATCGGCGGCGTCCAGCCTACCCACAACCGCCGAACCCGACGCTTTTGAAGCAATGACGCAACCGCTGCGTTCATGGACGACTGCGCTGTCAGCCAAAGCTACATTGCCGCAGTCTCGCGCCGCAATGAGAGACAATAAAAAAGATAAAGTGTCAGCAACGCAACCAGTTCCGTCAGTGTTTGCAACGCCACTCGCGCCCTTCTTGATGACGGCGACACAGGCTGCACCGCCGTATGCTTTCCCTTCCGGTGGAAACGCATGGCAACCCGAAACCAATTCGTCTGTGCCATCAATTGGCTTGCCGCTTGATTCGGTCACAGCCAGTATTGACCAGGCGGCTCCGCCTATTCAGCCCGAACCGCGCCGCTCGAAGGCAATCTCAAATTCAAATTTAAATGATGATGAAACCTGGCAACCACGCCTTATCAGTTGGAATGGTGAAGTGAATGGCGAGCGTTTGCTGCGCATCGAATTGCCCGGTCAACCCGGCGTCGTTGAAATCCCGCGCGCCTTCCGCCATCGCGTAGGCATCATCGAACCGCCGCAGCCCGGCAATGATTGGCGTTGCGTGAGGCTCCGCGTTATCGGTCGCGGCGCAGTCAATCTGGTGATTCGCTGGTGGCCGAAGTAATCGTTACTTCGACTTCAACATCTCACGAGCGTGCTTGCGCGCAGTCACCGTAATGTCCTGACCAGCCAACATGCGGGCGAGTTCTTCGACGCGACCGGTTTCGTTGAGTTTGCCTACTGTTGTGCGCGTTCGTTCGTTGGCGATTTCTTTATTGACCAGATGATGCGTATCGGCGTACCGCGCCACCTGAGCCTGATGCGTAATGCACAAAATCTGATTGACCTGCGCGAGCCGTTGCAGCCGTTGGCCTACCGCATCAGCCACCCGCCCGCCGATGCCTGTGTCAATTTCGTCAAAGATCAACGTACGCGGAAATTGCGTAGGCGCGGTGATTGTCTTCAAGATCAACATCAACCGCGAGAGTTCGCCACCTGAAGCGACTTCGCTTAACGGACGTTGTTCTTCACCTTTATTCGCCGTGAAATAAAACTCCAACAACTCTTTGCCGGAACGGTGAACTGCTGGCAGGTCAGACAGTTCGAGCATCTGCCTTAACCAATCGCTCCAATCGTTGGAGGGCGGAGGGCTGAAGCGCAACGTGAAACGTGCATTCTCTAAAGCGACTTGTGAGAGTTCGGCGGCGGCGGCCTTTTCAAACTCTGCGACTTTCGATTGCCGCAACTGGCTGAGTTTTTTGGCGGCGGTTTCGTACTGCTTCAGCTTCTGTCGAAACTCGACTTTCAGTTTTTCCGAACGTTCTTCGCTGAATTGCAGGTCTTCGCGTTTGTTGCACAACGTCTCATAGGTCTCAATGACCGAGTCGAGCGTACCGCCGTATTTGCGCTTGAGGCGATCAAGTTCGATAAGGCGGTCTTCGACGAAGCGCAAACGTTCAGGTGATACATCAATTCCGTCGCCGTAATCCCTCAAGTAAAACGCCAGGTCTTCGAGCGTGTATTTGGCGGTCGAGAGCTGTTCCAGATAAGGCGCGAAGCTCTTATCCATCTCAGCCAAATCTACTAAACGGCGTTGCACCGCGTTGATTTGCGCGAGGATGGATTCATTCTCGCCATCCAGCCGCGCGTGGGCTTCGCTCGAAAGTGTCATCAGATGTTCGGCGTTGGCTAACAGCTTACGTTCTGTCTCAAGCTCAACATCTTCATTAACCTTAGCTTCACTTTTAATGGCGGCTTTTTCGATCTCGCCGATCTGATAAAGAATCACGTCGAGCATTTGCAGCCGTTCAGACTCGCTCTGCCGCGAACGCTCAAACACGCGGACAATCGCCAGCAACTCGTCATAAAACCCCTCAACCACCGCCCGCTTCTCCGCCGCGCCGATATATCCGTCAAACAACCTTAAGTGGTTATCAGACGCTAGCAAACTCTGTTGGTCGCCCTGCCCGTGAATGTCGAGTACGTGGGGTTGAATGGCTTTGAGCAAACTCGTAGTCACGGTTTGATTATTGACGAAGGTGCGCCCGCGTCCCGTAGTGACGAGTTCGCGTTTGATGACGATTTCTTCTTCGTCGAGTTCGACACCAGCTTCTTCCAGCACGGCGAGCAATGGCGTATTGCCCGCGATGTCGAATACGCCTTCGATATAAGCGCGGCTCTCGCCCGTACGAATCAGGTCTTGCGCAATGCGTTTGCCCAGCAAAACACTGAGCGCGTCAATGATGATTGACTTCCCTGACCCGGTCTCGCCGCTGAGTACGTTAAGGCCGGGAAAGAACTCGATTTGTAATTTGTCTACGACAGCCAGGTTAGAGATGTTGAGCAGTTTCAGCATAGTAGGGCAGTTCGCCAGAAGCAGAACGGCTAAAGCCATAAGTTGATCGTTTACCAATCCAGAGTGCGGTGAAAGTCTTTGTTTCTTAGATGAAATTCTGCGGCGGATTATGCCTGCCCACCTCACTAGCCGCAAGATTCGAACGAGGAAAATTTACGAAGGAAGAAGATTGACCTTCACCGTCGGTGCGTTGTTCGCGGCGACATTGACCGCGCGTTTATCAAACGTGAGAAATTCAGCGGGGCCGCTTTTGGCAAGGTCTTCGGTTAGGGCGAGATAAAAGGCATCAGCGGAATGAAGGCAACTGTAGCCGCTGCGAATCTCTTCGTTGCGCAGAATGAAACGAACGTCACCTTGCGGTGAAGGGATGATGGCAGACATGTAATCGTTGAAATCTTCGACAGCTTTCTTGTGTTTGGCCGCGTCTATCTCGCCGCTTTGCAGCTTGCGACAAAGGATAAACAGCACTTCAGTCAAAATCGCGCCCGGCGCATAGAACGCCCAATTTTTAGTGGTGTAATCATCCAGCGCCGCTTTAGCCGTAAGTTCGCCCGGCTCTTTGGCGCAAATGGCTACGAGAATGTTGGCATCAATGACGACGGCTCCGGCGCTAGTCGTCGGTATCGGTTGGCTCATATCCCCACATCGCTCCTGCTCTGGCTTCTCGAATCTGCTTGAGAGTTTCTTCCGTCGAACCTGTCACCGGAACATCCTTCATTCTTTCTGCACTCCGTTGCAGCACGGCAAACATTGCCTCATTGCGTGGTAGCGGTTGTGACGGAGCGTCGTTTACCGTTTGGTTCTTTGGCTGCCCATTTAATCCCAAGGCCTGACGCAAATAATCATTGACCGACAAGCCTCGTGCAGTAGCCTGGGCGATAATTGCATTCACAACCTCAGGTGCGATTCGCTCGTTTAGTAATGCGTTCATGCCGTTTAGAATACAACCAACTTTTGCCGTCTAACAACAGGAGAGTTTGCTTGCGTTGTGCGGTTGCGAAAAAAATAGCATTACTTCCGAAACTCTTTAATGGCTTTCATAAGCTTCATCCCAGCCGCCCATCCAAGTTCCTTTCCCTCAAACTCACATCGATACAACCCCTGCAAGTTTGATGGTACTGCCATTCCCTTTTCCCACATCAAAACAACGCGTCGGTCGTAAAGAACGAAAGCAGCCCCAATCTCAATCAAGACATTGGGATTTATTTGAACGACTGAGGAGTCTCCCTGCGCTTGCTCTTTTGAGACAATAATAATTCCGGCAGTGCATCGCCGCATCGCACCGAAGACTTTCTCAGGGACAGGAATTGCCGTTGATTCTTCCTTGATCGCTATTTCGTAATCAATCTCTGAAATCTGAAGCATTGTCTCAACTTGCTCAACAAGTTCAAGATTCTTTCCATGTGTGATAAAGACCCGCAAATGCGGAGCCTCCTCTTTTTGCTCAACAGGTACTTTCGCGGAAGCTGGATGGTCAGGCCGATTAGCCTGACCATCCAGCTCAAGAGGGGCCATGGACTCCTCAATAAATTCAGCTAGAGGTACTGCCGTGGGCCCTGCTTCGATGTAACCCGCGAGTGCTTTGCGATCCACTTCCAGTCGAGTCGAGGCC
Organism: Acidobacteriota bacterium; assembly: GCA_031414155.1. Classification (GTDB taxonomy): domain Bacteria; phylum Acidobacteriota; class Blastocatellia; order RBC074; family RBC074; genus JACPYM01. The sequence goes on along the minus strand of JANNUY010000012.1, from coordinate 1,930 downwards.
CCTTTCCTACCAATCGTCATCTTGCCAAGGCCCGCTCCTTCGGTAATTCGGAAAAAGCAGACAGCCTGATCTTTAATCGTGCCTTCTTTATCTGAGCCAAGAGATTCCGTGTGATGTTCATGCCAATGCGCAGCCACGTCAGCATTCGTCACCGCTTCCAAGTTTTGATGATGCAGCCACTCCAAAGCCGAGCGATAAGGCACGACGCTATCTAATTATCTCGCGGAGTACCTGTTCCCTCGTCTTTGTTTTTCGCGCAAGTTCCCACCCGCGAGGAGCGAGCTTCAACTTCTCGTTATCCTTTAGAACCAGCCCCCAGAAAACGTAAGCAGCCACTTTTCGACTGTCCACCACTTCTTTTACTACGGCTTTGGCATCATTGATGGTTGCACCGGTAGGTTTGGTACGGAGATAACTGACGATGTTATCAATATCTTCTGCTACGGTCTTAATTGGCAATGACATAAAACAGGCCCTTTGGTTTAGAAATTCGTAGATACAGTCGCGGCGTGTAATCAGAATCTCCAAAATCACGACGCGTAATGCGAATTGCGTTGAATCAAAGTGTTGGGGCAAATGAGCTTAGGTACTGCTTAAAACTCGCTGAAAGACACAGACAGTATGCGATTGAGAAACAGAGAAAGCAAGATGCCGGTGACCAACAGACAAAACCTCTAATTTCGCCCTGTTCGCAGGTTTTCCGTAATCTGAGCGAACATCCTGATGAAGCATTTTGATTTCTTCGCAGAGCGAGTGCAGGCATGGAAACCGCCATTACCTGATTTTTATGCGACAGGGATTGGCATCGGACACGCCATTTACGCACTGTGTTTCAGCGACTATACTGCGAACGTTTAACAACCCCTTATTCGATCTATTGTCACATCTTCTTTCACTGGGATTACGACTATGAAACAGAATTTTTCCAAATACTTTCCGTGGTTTCTCGCGGGCGTAGCGGCGGTGCTTTCTATCGGCGCGAGTTCCGCAGCGGTCAGCGACCGCGACCTGATTATCAAGCTGCAAGGCGAAGTGCTGGTGTTGCAGCGCCAACTGCGCGATTTGCAGGAATCCATAGACAAATCGCAGGGACAAACCACTGCGTTGTTGCAACGGATGGCTGACAGCGCCGAAGCCAATACGCGCGTAATGACGGCGATTGACGACCAGATTAAGTCGAGCAATACGACGCAAACCAACAATTTGTCGGGGACTACGTCGCGGCTGAATCAGATCACGGAGCGACTGGGCAATACCGATCAGAAGTTCAATCAGGTGACGCAGCAACTCAACGCGTTGCGCGAAACCATCGAAGCCGGCCAGCGCCGCAACGACGAAGAGCGCCACCGCGAAAAACAGGAACGGCAGGAGCGCGAAAAACAACCTGAAGCGCCGCCCACGATCAACAGCCCTGACCAGCTTTATGGCTTCGCGTTTCAGCAATTTTCAGCGGGCAAATACGAACAGGCGATTACGAATTTTCGCCGCTACCTTGAGGCTTACGGCCAGACCGAAGCCGCTGACAATGCGCAGTTCATGGTCGCCGAGAGTTTTTTCGCGTTGAACCGCCAGCAAGAAGCGTTGGCCGAATATGACCGCTGTTTGACGAATTATCCGCGTGGCGACAAGACGCCCAGCGCGCTTTATAAAAAAGGCGTATTGCTGCTGCAACTCGAACGCCGCGAAGAAGGCGTGAACGCATTGCGCAACGTCATTGCAACTTTTCCCGCTGCGCCCGAAGCAGCACAGGCTACGCAAGAACTCAATCGCTTAGGCGAGAGTACGCAATTACCTCCAGCCGCACCCGCCCGCCCAGCCGGACGCACGCGCACTGGAAAACCTTAAAACCTCAATTTCAGGAGACAAACACCTATGGCATCCTTCAACAAAATCACCATCGTCGGCTATCTGGGACGCGATCCCGAAATCC
>JANNUY010000011.1:0-1746 GCA_031414155.1 Acidobacteriota bacterium | reverse complement strand
GGGTATAGGGCCGCTCGTGCTGCTGATCGCATGCAAGCCATTTTTGATACGCTGGAAGTTGTCGGTGGTTTGCGTGCCGCGTTGGTTGCTGCCGCGCAGGTATTGACCAATTTCGACTTCGGTATTCTGCGCGCGCTCTCTGGGGTCGGGATGGCTCGCCAAAATCGAACCTAATCCGCCGCCACCGCCCTTAGAGATTTCAGCGAGAATGCCAAACATCTCAGTCATCCCAGCCGTGTTGTAACCAGCGCGTTCCATGTTGTAAACGCCCAGATAGTCGGCTTCGCGTTCAGCTTCGCGCCCATGTTTCATCAGGTAGCTGCCGCCGAGCAGGCTGCCCACCATATTGCCGAGTTGGGCACCGCCTTCGCCGCCTAGCACCGCACCGAGAATCGTACCGAGAAGCACCGGGCCTTGTGCTTTCATGCTGTTGGCTTTTTTGACGTTCTCTAAGCCGTGGCGTCCGACGATGTGGCCGATTTCGTGGCCGATGACACTGGCGAGTTGAGCTTCGGTGCGCACTTGCGCGATCAACCCAGTGTGAACGTATACGTGACCGCCCAGCGTAGCGAAAGCGTTGACGCTCTTGTCGTCCACCACATAAAAGCGCCACGGGATATTCGGGCGTTTGGAAGTACGCGCCAAGCGTTGCCCCAGGTCATTCACGTAAGCATCAAGTGACGTGCCTTGAATCAAGCGCAGCGGTTGCGGTTGGTCTTTCTCTGGCACGCCTTCCTGCCGGGGCGGATTGAGCAATTGTTGATGCACTTCGTCGCCCAGTTTCATTTCATCCGCTTCGCTCAACAGCCCGTCATTGGTCGGCGTGCGGTTGCGGAACTTGTCATAAACATTCTGTGATTTTTGCGCCGCTACGCTCATCGCGCTGATGCACAGCACCAACGCTAGTGACAGCGTGCGGGAAGTTAAAGTCATTCTTTTCATTGTTCGTCATCCTCCACTTGGTTACTTTTGCTACTTCTTAAAGTTTGGGTTTATCCGTGGGGGTATCAAGAACGATGCGGTACGGGGAGCGGTAGCGACCTGGTGCATCCGAGTCGTAAGCATTCCGATGCATCAGGTCGCTACCGCTCTCCGTACCGCATCGTCTTTCATCTTCAATTCAAAAGTTCAATCGCGTGCGGCAACACGCGGGCAATCGCTTGCAAATTTTCCCGCGCGCCCCGCGGACTGCCGGGCAAATTCACGATCAGCGTGCGTCCGCGAATGCCGCACACGGCGCGCGACAGCGCAGCCAGCGGCGTAATTTTCAAACTCTCGGCGCGCATCAATTCGCTCAAGCCCGCCGCCTCGCGTTCGATCACATCGCGCGTAGCCTCAGGCGTCACATCGCGGACTGCGAAACCCGTTCCGCCCGTCGTGACAATTAGATTCGCCAATCGTTCATCGGCGTAATGCCGCAAGCGCGCCGCAATCTGGTCGCGTTCGTCGGGCAGAATTTCGGTCGCTACGATTTCGGCTTTCCCGTCCGTCTTCAAAGATTGCAACTCAGCGACGACGTTCGGCCCCGAAAGGTCTTCGCGTTCGCCGCGCGCGGCGGAATCGCTGATGGTCAGCACTACGGCTCGAATCACAGTTTGCGTTTTAGCCATACGAAAGTGCGCGAAGTGTAAGCGTTTGCCCAAAGCGATTCAACGCACTAACGGCGCTGTCGCTCAACGTCTTCAAGTTGTGCCATGACGCGCCCGGCTTGCCACGCTTCGATCATTCGTTGCGTAACGATAAACA
>JANNUY010000010.1:0-7970 GCA_031414155.1 Acidobacteriota bacterium | reverse complement strand
TCGCGCAGCTTTGTCGAACCCAGCCAGACGAATTCCGCCTGCGGAAAGCGTTCGCGCAACGCGGCGAAAAGCACGCCGTTAATGGCGACGTCAGCGCCGATGGTGACGCGCGAAAGCAAAATGATTTTGCGTACCTTGCCTGCCGGATGCGCTTGTGTTGCGCGTAACAATCTTGCTTTGCGTGCGAGCAAATCTTCTTCCTGATAAAGGCCAAAACGATTGAGCGCATCGTTAATGGCTGTGCCTTCCGGCAAGGCGCGGCAATGGCTGATGACTTGCGCAAACAACTGGTCATAAAACGCGCAGGCCGAATGGCTGAACGAATCATTGAGGCGTTCGATGACTTGCGGAAACAGCGCGCTTACGCCGATGCGTTGCACCGCTTCATCGCGCGCCGTTGCCAGTTCGCACAGCATCGTCACCGCTGTGCGCGGCGGTTCGGCCTTTCGTTGCCACGCAGCCAGTAAAGTCTTTACCGCATCGTCAGCGAAGCCTTGCGCCCTTGTTGCGTCGAGCATTTCGCTGTGCGCCAATACCCGATAAGCTTGTAACTGTTCATTGATCTCCGCTGCGTTCATTGTCCTTCGAAGCTCATATTTTTGTTGTTGCGCGTGAAATGACTTCGCTCATCTTGATGCGCTCACCGCTTTGTTGGTCGGCGATACCTTGCGCGCGGCAATGCTGCAAATTCACCGTTGCGAGTTGTAAGTTGATAGTTTCTAGTTGGATTAACTTGTCTTCAGTTAAATGATCTAAAGCGTTAGTTGCCGTGAAATTTAGCGGACAAAAATCCACCTCCGGTGTGCCGTCTTCCGCTTCAAGTAATAATGGCAACCCCTGCGTCCGGCAAATTACCGGACGCGCCGCATAAATCGCGCAACGATTATCCACTAACAACGGGCAAGCTATATTTATTCCATTTGCTTCGTCGCTAGTGATTTGTTTTGCCTGTTGAGTAACTCGCTGCCGCATTTCGTCTGGTAACAATGTGACGGCTTCCGCAATGGCATCAGCTTCAACTTGGAATACTGACAGGTGATGATGGCAGCAACCGCTGCACCCGGCGCGGCATACGAGATGCTGCGCGTAATGCGCGTGAAGCTGCTCTGAAAGGCCGCTGATATGCAGTAAAAACTGTGGATAAGCTGTCACACCGTGATTGTAACACGTCTGGTAGTGTGGCTTGACAGCAAGGAAAGTGGTGGCTACCATCCGCATTCTTTTTGGCTTCATTTTTGATCGTCGCCAGCACGTTATGGCACGTCAGCATCAGGAAAATCCTGTTGAATCCGCCCTGTTGAATCCGCCAAAGATGGACGATGTTTTTTTTATGGCTTGCGCGTTGGCTGAAGCGGAACGAGCGCAACAGCGCAACGAAGTTCCGATTGGCGTCGTGATCGTAATTGATAATCAAATTGTCGGACGCGCTCACAACCAACCTATTAGTACCTGTGACCCGACGGCGCATGCTGAAATCGTAGCTTTGCGCGAAGCGGCGCAAACCATTAGCAATTACCGGCTGACGGAAGCTACGCTTTATGCGACCGTCGAACCTTGCGTGATGTGTGCGGGCGCATTAGTGAATGCCCGCATTAAACGTTTGGTTTATGGCGTTGCCGAAGAAAGATTCGGCGCAGTGGCTTCGCAATTCGAGCTTTGCACCAGCAGTTCTTTGAATCATCAAATAGAAGTAACTCACGGCGTACTCGCCGATGAGTGCCGCGTGTTGCTGCAAAATTTTTTCAAGCAGCGGCGGCAAAAATAGCTTCTATTTTTCAAAACAATTTTTCTCGCGGAGAGGTGACAGAGTGGTCGATCGTGGCGGTCTCGAAAACCGTTGTACCTTCACGGGTACCGTGGGTTCGAATCCCACCCTCTCCGCCATTCTTTTTCCTAACGGAGAGGTCGCCTAATGGTATGGCACCGCGTTGGAAGCGCGGCGGGCCGCAAGGCCTGTGAGGGTTCGAGTCCCTCTCTCTCCGCCATTTATGGTAAAAAGAAAGGCAGAAGGTATAAATAACATTTACCTTCTGCCTCTTTATTTCACGAGTTATCAGGCTCCGGCCTCTGTGCAATTTTAACTGAACGAACCCCGCCAGGATCGGAAGATAGCAACGGTAGTCCAGTTCGAATGTGCCGCAGTAGTCACCGGGGCCTGACCCATTTTCAGCCGTTTATCCCTGGCCTTGTTCAGCGCGAATCTTGGCCCAACGCGCTTTGGCTTTCACTGCTAATTTCCTTTTGGTCTCTTCAGAAAATACGCGTTTCTTTTTCCCTTTTTTCGCAGGCTTCTCTGCGGCTACCGCAGGCGCAGCAACTTTCGTCCCTTTTTTATTGGCCGATCCGGGCGGGCGACCACGGCGACGTACGCCAGCGGCGGCGGCCACAGCGACAGGCGCAGCAGCTTTAGTGCTTCCTCCAAACGCACTTACCAATGCGTTTTTTTTCTGTACCAACTCGCTGATTTGCGCATCAATACCCGCAATCAGTCCTTGAATCATACTGTCCACATCCATTGAACCAGCAGCCTTTTTCGGCATGTTTATTCTCCTTTGTGATTTACCGACGATTGAATTGATTTCGTAGCCTGAAGACAAGCTACTGAGTTATCACTACGCTTTTATGTTGAAATGTTTACGGCGGATAACTTATTGAACGCATTGTATGCGATAAACTGGCAAAAATGCCAAGCGATTTTCTTCACCATCAACTTTTATTATTTCACCTTAAAGCTACCAAAAAGAAAATACGTCGCTGAATTCTCGCGGCGGCAACGCTGCGCCGCCTCAGCTTGAGCCATCTGCGGTAAGCCTGTATGCTCCTCGCGCTTTCCTATTTTATCGCAATGCAAGAGAGGTTTTTCTGTGAGTTATCTGGTGATTGCCCGCAAATATCGTCCGCAACATTTTGCCGATTTGACGGGGCAGGAACACATTACGCGCACGCTGAGTTACGCGCTTGATCAGGCGCGTATGCATCACGCCTATTTATTTTCTGGCGTACGCGGCACCGGCAAAACCACTTCAGCGCGTATTTTAGCGAAAGGACTTAATTGTCATACGGGTATTACCAGCCAGCCTTGTTTGAAATGCCCTTCCTGTTTAGAAATTGCTGGGGGAAATTCGCTTGATGTGCTGGAAATTGACGCGGCTTCCAACACCGGCGTAGACAACGTACGCGACGTCATTATCAATAACCTCTCAATCGCTCCGGCGCGCGACCGGCATAAGATTTTCGTGATTGACGAAGTTCATATGCTCTCCTCTAACGCTTTTAATGCTTTGCTCAAAACGATTGAGGAACCTCCGTCGCACGTCGTCTTTATTATGGCGACGACGGAGTTGCACAAAGTACCTGACACGATTTTGTCGCGCTGCCAGCAATTCGAGTTTCGCCACATTCCCACCGATAAAATTTATCAGCGGTTACGTACAATTGCCGATGCCGAAAGTATCAATATCCCTGACGAAGCCTTGCGTGAAATCGCACGCTCAGGCGCAGGCAGCTTACGCGATGCACAATCGGCTTTCGATCAAGTGATCGCTTTTTCCGGCGGAACGATTGCGCTCGAAGATGTTACGGCGTCGTTAGGTTTGGTAAGCGCCAAAACTTTGGGCGACTTTACTGAAGCCATTGCTACGCAAAACACCGCACAATTACTTTCTCTGGTCGAAGAAGTCAGCGCGCGTGGTTACGACCTGCGGAACTTTTCGCGCGAGCTGATGGCTTATTTTCGCCACTTGTTATTGATTAAATCGGGCATTGTCAGCGCCGAAATTCTCGGTGTCGCTGACGTAGAAGTAGCTCGATTGCAAAAACTTGCGCAACATTTTTCAGAAGAAGACTTAGTACGCAGCTTTCACCTGTTGGCTGCGACCGAAAAAGAAATTAAAGATGCCGCTCAACCGCGCTTTGCGTTGGAACTCGGCCTCGCCAAACTTGCGCACGCTACGCGACTGCAATCGTTGGCAGAGTTGATTGAGAAACTTTCGGCGCTGGAAGCACGTTTGTTAGACGGCGAAGGTGGATCAGGCGTGCCCTCACCAGCCAAACCGCGCGTGAGCAGTTTCAACGCAACGACCTCGCCTGCGCCTTCGACGGTCAGTAAACCCAAAGCGCAAACGCTGGACGAGCTGACCGCCTCGTTAGACATGCCCGCCGTGCCACAGTTATCCAAATTGCCTGCGGCGTTAATCAAACCCGCTGCGCCAACTGTTGCATCGGTAAAACCGGTCGTGACGACTGCCGCGCAAGCACTGGCTGCGCCGCCTGAGTGGCTCAATAGTGATGACGAACCGCCGGATTTCCCCGACCTTGATTTAGGCGGTGACGCGCCTGCCGACGATTGGGGCGAACCACAATTGGCCGCCCGTCCGCCTGCGCGTAAGCCGACTGTTGCGCCTGCGCGCTCGGCGGTAATGAGCGGCGAGGAGCTTCAAGCTATTCGCAACGAACTCGAAACACGTAAGCAACACTTGTTGGTGACTGCACTCGAAGACGCACAGCTCGTTTACGAACCTGGCCTCTTGCGCATTACGATGGCGAGCGATGACGTATGGGCGAAACGCTTGCGCGAAGCCGCGACGACCTTTCGCGACATAGGTGTTCACTTATTCGGACAACCGTTGCGCGTTGAGTTATCGTTTAACAGTCAGGTCACTTCGCTGATTAACGACGCGGCGCAAGCGCGTGCGACGGCGCTCGAGCAGGCTAAACAAAACCCGGCAGTGCGTATGTTGCTCGGTAAATTTAAAGGCGAAATCGTCAATGTGCGTACGCAAACGGCGAGCGGCAATGCTTGAGCGCACGTTCATGCTATGATCGAAAACAAGCAATCAAATACTTACCTAAAAAGGAGCAGATCTATGAAATTTCCCGGTGGCATGAATATCCAGCAAATGATGAAGGATGCGCAGAAAGCGCAAGAGCAAATGGCGCAAGAGATGAATGACACGCGCGTCGAGGCCAGTGCGGGCGGTGGCATTATTTCAGTGCAAATGACCGGTGCGAAAGAGTTATTGGCGATCAAGATTGATCCCGAGGCTGTCAGTGATGTCGAAATGTTGCAAGACCTGATTGTCGCCGCTGTCAACGAAGCCGGTCGCAAAGTAGACGAAGTAATGAATTCTAAAATGGGTAACATGCTCGGCGGCATGAAAATTCCCGGCTTGATGTAAATGCGCGAGGCGAAGCGCGGAATGACTCCGCACTCCGCACTCCGCACTCCGCACTCCGCACTCATATGCTTGATTACGCTGAACCCGTCACGCGGCTCATAGATGAATTCAAACGGTTGCCCGGCGTAGGCCATAAGTCAGCCCAGCGGCTGGCTTTTCACTTGTTGCGCGTGCCGACCGAAGAAGCTGAGCGTTTAGTCGAAGCCATCCGCGAAGTGAAAGAGAAGATAGTTTTTTGCGATACCTGCAATAACCTGACTGATGTGAACCCTTGTCGTTATTGCGCCAGCCCTACACGCGACCGCACGGTGATTTGCGTAATCGAGGAACCATATAACCTCGTCGCCATCGAAAAGACGCGCGAATACAACGGGCAATATCACGTCTTGCATGGTTCGCTCTCGCCCATTCGCGGCATTGGCCCCGAAGAACTGAAAATCAAAAATCTGATCGAACGACTGCGTCCGCGCGAAGACGGCACGGAGGTGCTGGAAATTATTTTAGCTACGAATCCCAACACTGAAGGCGAAGCGACGGCGAATTATTTAGGACGCTTGTTAAAGCCGCTGGGCGTGCGTGTCACGCGCATCGCCATGGGCTTGCCCGTCGGCAGCGATCTCGAGTACGCCGACGAAGTCACGATGCACAAAGCACTGACGAATCGTCACGAAATCTGATGCTTATTGAAGACCGCAAAGAACAGGATTATCTGGCGGAATATCTAAAGCTGCGCGAGGTCAACGATCAGTTTCGCACGCGCGGCAAAGACGCGCTGTGGACACAAGTCGAAACGCTTTGTGCGGCGCTCAACCGCGAGCTATCAACCACAAATAACCGGCTTGACGGCGAACTCATTCGCACCGGTCGCCAGCCCTGGCAATTCGACCTCAAGACCGAAGCCGGAGCCTCCACGATGGTCGGCGAACGCTTCGGCATTCGTTATCGCGGGCAAACTCTGCTCATCGAAATCGGCTGGCCGCACGAACCCCAACACGGCTTTATTCCCGGTGGCGCACTGGCGCGCGCACGCCTCAGTTTCAGCCCCAACGTGACGATTGATCCGATTGTGAAAGCGGAACTTGCGCTATGGCGCGAAGGCACGGAAGTTAGTTGGTATGAAGTCGCTTACAAACAAAAAGGCGCGCTTTTTACTGAAGCGCGCCTGCGTCCTTATTTAGAGATGGTGATAAAGATATGAATTCAGCGATGAGCAATTTGCTGAGAATATTCGTTATCAGCGCGGTTGTGGTGTCTTTCAGCCACGCGCAGGAATTTCCTAAATTACTCATTGATGGCACCGGGCCGGGCTGGCGCGAGTTAGGCGAAGCGGATTTCGCAGGTGTCAATGGCAATCCTGACACCTGGACGTGGAAGGATGGCTTGCTGACCTCGACGGGCAAGCCGATTGGCGTGATGCGCACGAAGCAAAAATTCTCCAACGTAGAGTTCGTCATTCAATGGCGGCATCTGCGCGCGGCAGGGAATTCCGGCGTATTCGTATGGGTTCCCGCTGAAGCTCTTACCGACCTCAAGCCCGATAACCTGCCCAAGTGGGGCATCGAAGTGCAGATGCTCGATCACGGATACAAAGAGCAATACGAAAAGTCGTCGGGCAAGCAGGGCGATTGGTTCACGACCAATGGCGACATTTTCGCGGTGGGCAATTCCAAACTGAAACCTTTTCCGCCGCTTTCGCCCAACGGCGCGCGCAGCTTTCCGCGCAAGAATCTCAGCAAAGGCGTCAACGAATGGAATCACTATTACGTGCGCGCCATCAACGGCGAAGTGCGGTTGTGGGTCAATGGCGAAGAGGTCTCAGGTGGCAGCGGCGCAGAACCGCGTATGGGTTATTTATGTTTGGAAGCAGAAGGCTCGCCGATTGAATTCAAACACTTTCGCGTTCGTGAATTGCCGTAACTCAGGCGGCTTTTTTTCTTTCGATGTTGACTAACGGCGGCGCTTCTTCGAGTTGCAGCGTAGCGTGATCAAGGCCGAATTTTTGAAGTAACAACTCGCGGGCTTCGCGCAAAACGCGCTGGTTTTCGTTTGCGTCGCGCAGGACAATATGCGCCGTGATGATGTGGCGCTGCGAGGTAAGCGTCCAAATGTGCAAGTCGTGTATGGCTTGCACGCCCGCAATTTTGCGCAACGCGGCTTGGACGGCGGCAGGGTTGATGTGCGAGGGCGTGGCTTCGAGCAAAACGTTGACCGATTCGATCACCAGCCGCCACGCGCTATAAATAATCAGCAAACTGATGATGACGCTGAACGCTGCGTCTGCCCAAAGCCAGCCACGCCATACGACCAACAGGCCCGCCGCAATCGCCGCGACCGAACCGAGCAAATCGCCCAGCACATGCAAAAACGCGCCACGCACATTCAAGCTGTGATGATGGTCGTGTGAGAGCAACTTCGCCGAAATCAGATTGACGACGAGCCCGCCACAGGCAATCCAAACTAGCGTCCAGCCTTGCACGGCTTCGGGTTCACGCATGCGATGAAAGGCTTCAAAGCAAATCAACAACGAGAGAACGATTAGGGCTGCGCCATTCGCCAATGCTGCGAGAATTTCGAGCCGATAAAAGCCATACGTTTTGTTGGGCGTGGCAGGCCGCGCAGCGAATCGCATCGCAAAAAACGACAAGGCCAGTGCGGCTACGTCGGTGAACATATGCCCTGCGTCTGAGAGCAAGGCCAGACTGTTTGACCAATATCCACCCACGACTTCGGCCAACATGTAGCCAAACGTCAAACACAACACGACCAGCAAGCGCTGCTGCGAAGCGCCATGAC
>JANNUY010000009.1:0-3222 GCA_031414155.1 Acidobacteriota bacterium | reverse complement strand
TTGCGCGCAGAAACCGTCATCGAACGGGTACGCGCCCGATGGTATGAAGTCGGGTCGCAGAAATAATTTTTCCGCCCCCAATCCAAATTTCCTTTTCGCGCGTATCCGCACTAGCCGCGTCCATAAACCGGCACGCTCGCGCCGTGAATGGCGCGTGCCGCGTCGGAGCAGAGGAACATAATTACGTCTGCAATGGCGGCGGTCGTTACCCACTGATCGAAATCGGCTTGCGGTATCGCCCCCCGATTCGCAGGCGTATCAATCATCCCCGGCAACACGCAATTGACGTTGATGCCTTGTGTCTTGAGTTCGTCGGCCATGCTTTCGGTCAGACGGATGACGACGCTTTTCGACGCGCTGTAAATGCTCGCGCCCGCCTCGCCCCGCAAGGCTCCGCGCGAAGCGATATTGATAATTTTCCCGCTGCCTTGCGCAAGCATGGTTGGAATCACCGCGCGGCAGTTCACAAAGACCGAACGCGCGTTGAGTCCCATCAGCATATCGGCTTCTTCCACCGGCATCTCGTGCAACGGTACGCCGGCGCGATAACCGCCGACGGTGTTGATGAGCGTGTCAATGCGTCCGGTCTCTTGCATCACTTGGGCGATGGCGGCGTTGACCGACTCTTCGTCAACTACGTTTACGTTGCCGATGGTGATGGGCGGTGGTCCAGCAGGGGTTGATGATAGATTTGATAAGGCTGGCCAGCGGTTATCGCTGCGATCAAGCAGCACGACCTGTGCGTTGGCCTGATGAAAGGCTTGCGCGACGCTTGAACCCAAAGCTCCGGCGGCTCCGGTGATGACGACAACGCGGCCTGTGAAATCGAATTGAACCATTTTGCGATTGCTCCTTTTGTTATGACGGCACTACGAGACAAGCAACTTACCCCGCGCGGCGAAAGGCGTTCTCTTCAGACGACGTCGCGCGCGCGATTGGGCGTATCCCGTGCTTGTGTTATAAATCCCGCGACATGCGAATTTGTTCCCCCGGCACTCGTCGTTGATGAATCGTCACGTTCTGTCACGCGGCACATTCATCATAATGCAGAAAACAGGCATAACGCAGAAATCGGGAAGCGAGCTTTACCCAAATTATCAAAGGAGCCGTCCGTGCCATTGGATACCCCAACAGGCATCTCTTCAGACAAAGCAGCGCCGAGTATTCCTCTGGCGCGCAGCCGTGACGCTGAACTCACTGATCTGGTGAGTCGCATTGCGCGCGGCGATCAAGACGCTTTGGCCGCGTTGTATGACACCACTAACCGGTTGTTGTTCGGTCTGATTTTGCGCGTACTCAACGAGCAAGGCGCAGCCGAAGAAGTGCTGATGGATGTTTATACGCAAGTGTGGAAGCAAGCGCCCATTTATGACACCGGACGCGGTTCGCCGCTGGCTTGGCTCACCACCATCGCCCGCAGCCGCGCGATTGATCGCCTGCGTTCGGGCTGGCAAACGCAACAGCGTTCAGAGCCGCTTGACGTAGTGACCGACAAAGAAACGTCCGCCTTCTCACCCGAAGAAGACAGCGTTTATGCCGAACGCCAACGACTGGTCAGAAAGGCGCTCGCGGCTTTGTCGTCCGAACAACGCGAAGTGATCGAATTGGCTTATTACGGCGGCTTGAGCCACAGCGAGATTGCCGAAAAACTGAAACAACCGTTGGGTACGGTCAAAACCCGTACGCGGTTGGGATTGATGAAATTACGTGACTCACTTACGCCCCTGCTCGGTGAACACGCGGCTATTGGGTAGGAAGGAAGGGATGGAGCTTCAGAGCATGAACGAATCAACACAAGAACAAGTCGCGCTTTACGCGCTCGGGGCGCTTCCTTCGACCGAGGCGGAAAGCTTTCGTGTGCAATTGGCCGCCGATATCGCGTTGGAATTCGAGGCCGAAGCATATGAAACGGTTGTTAACGAATTGGCGCTGTCGGCTTCGACGGTTGCGCCGTCGCCCGGTTTGCGCGAACAACTTATGGCGCGCATCGCAGCGACGCCGCAAGACGGCAGAGCAAAAGCGCAAGCGTCGCTTGAAGCCGCGGCTTTTGTCACGCGCTTTGACGACGGCGATTGGAAGCCGCTCGCGCCGCACGTCTCGTGCAAAATTCTGCATCGTGATCCGGTCAGCAAGATGGTGACTTCGCTAATCCGGCTCGAACCCGGCGGCTATCTGCCGCGCCACCGCCATCTCGGTTTTGAACAAACGCTGATCGTCTCAGGCGATTGCATCGTCAACGGCGAAACCTTTTACGCCGGAGACTTTCGCACGGCGGAAATGGGAACTGACGACACTGAAGTGACTACGCAATTCGGTACGACGATTTTGATGATCGCGCCCGCTCATATTGAAGTACTCGACGCAGCTTGGGCGCATTAAAGAGAGGAACTATATTCATGCAACGCCGCGTGATACTTGGGGCTTTGCCCCTCATCGCTTTGTTCGCACTTTACGCGTTAGCCACGCAAAAGAAACCCGCCGCGCCGCCTGACGAACCGCTCATCGCCGCTTTCAAAAAATCTTATCCGGCTTCGGTGTCAGACGCCGTCGAACTCGTCACTGGCAAAAACGGTTCGATGACGCACGACATGAAACTCGTCAACGGAACACCTATCGTAGGCCGCGCCGTCACTTCGCTCGTCAAACCCGCCGCGCCCGAACAGGCGACGCCCGCGCTCTCGACCAAACATTCCGTAGAGATGATTGACAACGCCAAACCCGGTGAAGTCGGCATCATCGTGATGGAAGGTACGCTCGACATTGCGGCGATGGGCAATCTGATGGCGACGGCGGCGAAGGTACGCGGGATGGCAGGGATGGTTTTAGACGGCGCGATTCGTGATGTGTGGGACATTCGGCGCATGGGCTTGACGGTTTATGCGCGCTCGATTTCGCCGCGCACGGCTGTGGGGCATTACGCCACCGTTGCGCGCAACGTCGCGGTCGAATGCGCAGGCATCACCGTCCGCCCCGGCGACATCATCGTCGCCGATGAAGATGGCGTCGTTGTCGTACCGCAGGAACGGGCGGAAGAAGTGCTGAAGAAAGCCCAAGAGATTGATGCGCGCGAAAGCGGCATGTTCCCTTTCATCCGCCAGTTCAAATCGCTGTCAAAGGCTATCGAAAAGTTCAATCGGATATAGCCAGAACTCAACACAAAGGGGCAAAGGAACAAGGGGGCAAAGTTTATCTGAGTTTGTTAGTTTGTTCAGAAACTTTGTC
>JANNUY010000008.1:0-6172 GCA_031414155.1 Acidobacteriota bacterium | reverse complement strand
GACCAAACACATTAACGAACCGGGCAAGGAAGGCGTGAGTCCCACCAAGCTGACGTTTCGTTATTTGAGTGCGCCGACCGAAGTGTTGAGCGATGCCGACGGTCGCGTATGCGCCTTGCGCGTAGAAGACACGACGCTCGTGCCCAAAGGCGAAGATTTTTCAGCGCGCAGCCTCGGCACGCATTACGACTTGCCGGTAGACACCGTGATCTTCGCCGTTGGCGATAGCGCCGACGCGCACCTCGGCTTGCCCTACTCCGGTTCGGCTTACGTCAAAAATCCCGTGACTGATGCGACGAATGCAGGCGACGAGGCTTATCAGGTTTACGATCCGGCGACGGAAAAACGGTTGACTGATACGTTTGTTATTGGCTGGTCGCGGCAGGCGTCTGACGGTTTGGTAGGCAAAGCCAAGCAAGACGGCTAACGCGGCGTCGCGGTGGTTCAGCGTTTTCTTGAAACACAAGCGAACAGCACGGCTGCAAACGTCAGCGAAAAGTTCGCGGCGTTGCAAGCACTACTGCAAAGCCGTGGCGTACGCACGGTGAGTTACGCGGATGTGCAAAAGCTCGAATCCATAGAGCAACAAGCCGCCACTGAACGCGGGCTGGAATTTTTCAAACACGGCTCCAACACCGAGATGTTGGCTGCCATTGGCACTTAATCTGAGTTGCGAACTTAAAATTGACGCGGACGCAGTGAAGTTTGATAGACTGCGCCGCGCAGCACTTAAGAGTATTCTTCCTTCCGCTGCCTCAAGCATCCCGCCAAATTTTCAGACAGAGAAGTGTTATGCCAGAAGTTCGCTTGAAACAGAGCAATGATTTGAATGTGCGCGAGTGCGTTGGATGCAAAAAATGTTTTCCGCCGACGCAGAGCTTGTGCCGCGAGTGCTTTATCGAATTGGTTCCCAACGCAGGTGTGCCTCAAATCATCAACGAGCGCTATACCTTGCTGAAGGTGCGGCACAAGAGCGCGGCTACGACGTTGTATGAAGCCGAAAACACCGACATCAAACAAACCGTAGCCCTCAAAATCATTCGTGCCAGTGCGCTGGCTGACCCGCGCGCCGTCGAACGTTTGCTGATCGAAGCCAAGCTGGCCGCGCGCTTTCGGCATCCGTTGATCGCTGAGTTATTAGATTTCGGTACGTTGTCTGATGCAAGTGCTTTTTTGGTGAGTGAACTGGCGCAAGGCGTTTCGTTGCGCGATGAGTTAAAACGGCTCGGCAAGATTCCGGCTCCGCAAGCGATTCAAATTTTAGGCGTTGTGGCCGATGCGCTCGACGCCGCGCACGTCGCCGGTTTGATACATCGTGATCTCAAGCCCGAAAGCATCATCTTGTCGCCAGATTGGATGACCGTTGCTGACACTGACGATAAAAAATTGTCGCTCAAACTGGTGGGCTTCAGTCTCGCCCGGGTAGCGATGGGCAAAGAGTTCGTGCCGGGTACGACGCATGTGATGCAAAGCCGTGGGCAGTTGCCGTTGCGACCGACTTATATGAGTCCTGAACAGTTTCGCGGCATTGAGACCGACTTGCGCACGGATATTTTCAGCCTCGGCGTAATCGCGTATGAAATGCTGGCCGGACAGCCACCCATCAGCGCCAAAAAATTCGGCGACTTCGGTGCCCGGATGTTGGCGAAACCGCCTGTGCCATTGCACGCCATCAATGCGTCGGTGAATCCGTTGCTTGAATCCACCATCTTGCGCGCGATGCAAAAGCTGCCAGAACGCCGTCAACAGAGAGCGCGCGAATTCAAACAAGAAATTCAGGCAGCGATTAATATCTAAGGCGCGTGATTGATTGTTCAATCGCCACCCGCCAATCGCCACTTATTAGTTGAGCCTGCCGCCGCCCCAGTCATCGAAATCGCGCCGTTTGTTAGGCCGATCCTGCGGGGCTTGGGTATATTTGGCTCCGCCGCGTTCTTCGTTGCGGGCGAGTTTCTTTTGCGCGTGCAATCCTTCCAACAACAATTCGCAAGCGCCGATCAACGTGCCCGGTTGTTCATCTTCAAGCATCGTGCTGCGCGCGGCGTCGAGCAGCCCCTTTACTTTTTTGAGTTCAGCCAGCGCCGTTTCGTCTGCCATCATTTCGTTAAGCACCAGATTGCGGTTGTGGTTGAAATGATCCAGCACCTGCCGCACGTCAATCCCGCCATAACGTTCGCCGAAAACTTCGCCGCAAGCCTTGCGGATGAGTTCGCGCGCGATGCGCTCGGCACCGAGTTGTTCGCCTTCGTATTCGAGTTCGAGCTTGCCGGTGATGGCAGCCAGCGCGGCGTAAACGTCGCTGACGCGCGGCGTCGCCAGCTTTTCATCGTTCGCCAGCGCACGGCGTTCAGCGTTGGAAATAGTCGTTTCGAGCAAACTGATGGGCAAGCGTTGGCTCACGCCTGAACGTTTATCAATGCGTTTGTCGTTGCGCGCGACAAAGGCGACTTGTTCGACGATTTCGCGGATGGCGGCGGGGATATGCACTTCGACGTTGTCGCGTTCCGTCCACGCTTCGGCGCGCGTGATGGCGATGCCTTGAGCCAGCGTTGACGGATAATGTGTTTGAATCTCAGCGCCGATGCGATCTTTGAGCGGCGTGATGATCTTGCCGCGCGCCGTGTAATCTTCGGGGTTGGCCGAAAACACCAGCACAACGTCAAGCGGCAACCGAATCGGGTAGCCCTTAATTTGCACGTCGCCTTCTTGCAAGATGTTGAACAGTCCGACTTGAATCTTGCCCGCGAGGTCGGGCAGTTCGTTGATGGCGAAGATGCCGCGATTGGCGCGCGGCAACAGGCCGTAATGAATCGTCAATTCGTCTGACAGCAGATGGCCGCCGCGCGCGGCTTTGATCGGGTCTACGTCGCCGATGATGTCGGCGATGGAAACATCCGGCGTAGCCAGTTTCTCGACATAGCGCGCGTCGCGTCCTACCCACGCGATGGGCGTCTCGTCGCCTTTTTCCGCGATGATCTGTCTGCCATAAGCACTCAACGGCACCAGCGGATCGTCGTTGATTTCAGAACCCGCGATGATCGGAATCGTTTCGTCGAGCAGTGCAGTCAGCGCACGCAAGATGCGGCTCTTGGCCTGTCCGCGCAAACCGAGCAGGATGAAATTCTGTCGCGCCAACAGCGCATTGATGACTTGCGGGATGACGGAATCTTCATAACCGACGATGCCGGGAAAGAGCGGCTCGTCCGCTTTGAGCTTGAGAATCAGGTTGTTGCGCAATTCGTCTTTAACTGATTGCGTGCGATAGCCAGCGGCCTTGAGCGCGCCTAGCGTAGCGGGTCGGTTCATTGTGCTTGCCTCAGAAGTTTTTTGTACGTTGGTACGCACGCGCCCTCGCGTGCTTGCTTGGATTTTAACGCATTAGTGCTGTGAGGGTTTTTCTCTAGCACCAATTTAAAACTCCCCAGCAGGCACGCGAGGGCGCGTGCGTACCCACGGTTAGTTTTTTAGCGACGCGGTCTCAACACCGCCGTCACCGGAAAGTGGTCAGACGGAGTGTGTCCGTTGCGCGCCGTTCGGTCAATTTCAGCCTGCCGCACTTGCCATTCACGCGAAGCGCCAATCCAGTCAATGCGCGGGCCTTTCGTCTCGGTCGCTTTGAAGGATGAGAACGTACCTTCGTCATTCGACGGCGTCGGATGAATCGCGCGATAGGCATCAAGCACCGGCGCATCGGCTCCGCTGAAAAACGCGCGATAGGCTTCGTTGTCTTCGCCCGCGTTGAAATCGCCGGTCACGATGACGCGGCAGGTTTTCGCAGCTTCAGCAATGCGGCGACGAATTAGCTTCGCCGATTCGATGCGCGCTTGTTCGCCGCGATGATCGAAGTGCGTGTTGAAGAACATCAGCGGCTTGGCGCGCGGTTGTCGTTTATCGCGCAGCTTTACCCACGAAACCATGCGCGTCAGCGCGGCATCCCAGTTTTTGCTGCCCGCGATGTCGGGCGTTTCGCTCAACCAGAAATGTCCGCTGTCGAGTTTCTCGAAACGGTCGCGTTTGAAATACAACGCGGTCATCTCGCCTTTCTCTTTGCCGTCGTCGCGGCCTACGCCCAGCACGTCGTAACCGTTCAGTTGCGCCGCCAGATAATCGCGCTGAAAGCCGAGTGTCTCTTGCGTACCCAACAAATCAGGGTTGAACGCCTTGATCGTCTCAATCAAAAACTCTTTGCGTTTGTCCCAATGATTCTCGCCGTCATTCGCCGTGCCGTAACGAATATTGAAACTCATCACGCGCACGTCTTGCCCTAAAGCGTTGGCGCAAACACAACTTATCAACAGGATGATTGCCATCAAACGAGTCATAACTTTGTCCTCTTATTTTGCCTTTGCCAGATTCACCACGATGTCCCAATGAAAGCGCACGAACTTGTTGAGCGATTCTTCGAGAATGCGTTCCTGATCGCTGTGCGCGCCGTAACCTTTCGGCCCGTCTTCGCTGTCGGTCAAAGGCCCAACGCCGTAAGACTCAACGCCTTTGGCGCGCAGGTAAGCCATGTCGGTCGCGCCCGTGCTCATCGTCGGCAGCGTCACCGCGTCGTAATGCTGTTTATTCGCTGCTTCGATAGCTTTGAACGCAGCGGTATCAATGCGCGAAGGCCGCGCGCCCGGTCGCGTATTGCGATTGTTGCGTTCAACCGTGACCGCTGAGTCGTTGACGACTTTGCGAAGCTCGGCGACGAGGTTATCCATGTTTTCATCGGGCAAGGCGCGCACGTCAATCGTCGCTTCGGCTTCGGAAGGAATCACGTTCACCTGATAGCCGCCCTTGATGATGTTGGGCGAGAGCGACGTGCGCAGCATCGAATGATGGCGCGGCTCGTTCACCGCGAAGTATTCCTGAATCGCGGCGGATGTTTCCGGGTTGGCCCCCGGATTGGCGATGACGCGATAGCGGTTGGCTTCTTCGGGCGAACTGATGGCGGCGAGGCGTTCAAAATAAGCCTTGGTCGTTTCGTTCAAACGCATCGGCGCAGCCCACGCACCGATTTTAGCGACGGCTTGCGAGAGATGGACGATGGCGTTGGTACGCAGTGGAACCGAGCCGTGACCCGCTGGGCCGCGCGCCGTGAGCGTGATGCCGTTCGGAATTTTTTCAGATGTTTGCACTGAAGCGAACTTCACCTTGCCACCGGTACGCGTAACGCCACCGCCTTCGGCAAAACAGAACTCGGCGTCAATTTCTGCGAAGTGTTTTTCGACCATAAACGCAATGCCGAATTGCGTGCTGGCCTCTTCACCTGCTTCCGCTAAGAAAATCACGTCGCGGTCAAGCGCGACGTTCAAACGCTTGAGTTGCAGCATCACCATCAAACACGCGACGACGTTGTCTTTGTCATCCACCGTGCCGCGTCCATAAACATAGCCGCCTTCGCGCGTCGCCGAAAACGGCGGATGCTTCCATTTTGCCGGATCAACTTTGACTACGTCGGTGTGCCCCATAATCAAGACGGGGCGTTGCTTGCCGTTGCCACGAATGCGGGCGACGAGATTTGGGCGGTTGGGATCGTTGGCGAAGATTTTGGTTTCAATGCCTTCTTTATCGAGTACGCTTTTCAGGTAATCAACGACGAGCTTTTCGTTGCCCGGCGGATTGCTCGTGTCCAAGCGCAAGATCGCCTGAAAGTGGCGCATGGTTTCTTCTTCGATTTTGTTCCAATCGAGTTGCTGCGCCGATGCCGTACCGCCGACGAAAAGCAGCGTAGCAATGAGTGACAGTATGCGTTTGAATGACATGATTTTCTCCAATGTGAATTAGCGGTCTATTTCTTTTTCGGTACGGCTTCCATCAATAACGCGAGCGCGTTTTTGAATGAACGAGTTTCGACGGCGCTGCCTTGATAATGCCCCAACCGCACGACGACCAAGTCGTGCGAAGGAATCATCATCGTCCATTGCCCGCCTGCGCCTGCCATGAAATAGGCTTCGAGCGGCACTGGATAAGCGCCGTCACCGTTGAGCCAAAAGAACCCGCCGTAAATCGGTCGCCCGTCGGCCCGCCACGCGGGCGCGAGCGTTTGCACGAACTTGACGAACTCAGATGACAACAGACGTTCGCCGCTGTTCGTTACCCCATCTTGCAGATAAAGATTGCCCAGCCGTGCCCAATCGCGCGCCGAAGCGAACTCATAACCTTGCGTCAAAAAGTTTCCGTA
>JANNUY010000007.1:0-1232 GCA_031414155.1 Acidobacteriota bacterium | reverse complement strand
TGCGGGACTTCGACCTGCACTTGATAGGCCGTACCGCTCGCGGGGTCGCGCCAATAAACTGGTTGGGTAAAGCGGCTTGATGACGTAGCCGCGATCAGTGAGCGTCCGACTTGTTCGACGGTGACGCCGAGTTGTCCAGCGCGCTTGCGGTCTACGTTGATGTTGACCGTGGGATAGTCGAGCGGTTGATCGAATTGCAAATCGCGCAACGCAGAAATCTTTTTTAGTTCGGCCATTACCTTTTCGGCATGAACGCGATTGTTGGCGAGATTGGGGCCGCTGGTGACGACTTCAATTGGCGTAGGCGCGCCGAAGTTCATGATCTTGGTGACGACATCGCCCGCCTCGAACGAAAGCGCGACGTTGGGGATGACTTCGGGCAGCCGTTTGCGCAAGCGTTCTTTCAAGGCTTCGACGCGCAGGCCGGAACCTTTCTTCAACGCGATGGTTAGCACGGCTTCGTGCGGGCCGCTTGTCCAAAGATGAATCACGTTGACGGGAAAGCTGGGCGGGTGAATGCCTACGAAACCGAGCGAGATGTCTACGTTGTTGCCCGTTTCGGATTGACCAGCCTCGGCTTGGATGGTGGCGAGGGCTTTTTGTAAGACGACTTCGGTGCGTTCGACGCGCGTGCCGGTCGCGGCGCGCATCCGCAACTGAAACATTCCCGTGTCGGTGTTGGGGAAAATGTCAGTGCCGAGGCGATTGCTCAACAACGCGATGACGCCAATCGTCACGAGCAAATAACAGGCGAGGGCAAGCCAGCGAATGTTCATCAGCCGTTCGATGAGTTTGCCGTAAGCGTTTTGGAAGCGAGCAAAGCCGTTCGTAGTACCGCCTTCAGGCGGAATCTCGTGCGTGCGAATGCTTCCGCCTACATGCTTTACGTGCTTCGGACGCAAGAGCCACGCAGCCAGCACCGGCACGAGCGTGCTTGAGAGCAAATACGACGAAAGCATCGCAAAGCCTACGGCGAGTGAGAGCGGCACGAATAAACCGCGCGCGACGCCGGTCATAAACAGCGAAGGCACGAATACCGCCAGCACGGCCAGCATTGAGAGAAAGCGCGGCATGACAGTTTGGCTGGCGGCTTTGAATGCGGCGACGCGCGGCGGTTCGCCATTGGCAAGATGGGTATTGACGTTTTCGATTTCGACGGTGGCTTCATCCACGAGAATGCCGACGGCGAGGGCGAGTCCGCCGAGTGTCATCAGGTTGAGCGTTTGTCCGGT
>JANNUY010000006.1:0-4170 GCA_031414155.1 Acidobacteriota bacterium | reverse complement strand
ATCGCATAAGTATCGAAGGGTTTGAGCGCCGCAGTCACCTCGAACGTCATCAACCGTTCGCGCCGAAACACTGAAAGCGTGACGCGCTGGGCTTCGCGTAACTCGTTCAAGCGGGCTTCGATATTAGTGGCGTCAACCTTGCGTCCATTGAGCGCGACAAGTTCGTCGTTCGCAT
Organism: Acidobacteriota bacterium; assembly: GCA_031414155.1. Taxonomy (GTDB): domain Bacteria; phylum Acidobacteriota; class Blastocatellia; order RBC074; family RBC074; genus JACPYM01. Next base: position 3,995 of record JANNUY010000006.1, on the reverse strand, counting down.
TCACACCGGCTTGATAAGCGGGCGAACCTGCCAATACGCTGGCGATTACAGTGCCGCGCATACGCATGCCCAACGAACCCGGTGCTTTACCGGCGGCGCTGTTGAACGGCGTCAGCAACGCATCGCTTTCTTTGTAGGCGCCCTTGAGTTCGAGTCCGGCGTATTTGAGATAACGCTCGAATTCCAACTCTTCCGTGCCCGCGACATAACGCGCGAAAAACTCCGTCAAGTCAGTTCCGGCTACCGTCTCAAACGCCGCCTTCAATTCCGCATCGGTGAAGCCCGGTTTCGGCAAACTGTATTTTTCCATCAACAGCCGCATCACATCGTCGAGCGACTTGGCGTTGTTGGTGCGCTGACGAATTTCGAGATCAAAAACCAGCGCCAGCAGTTGGCCTTTGGTGTAATAGCTCATTGCCGTATTCGGCGAGTTTTCATCAGGCCGGTAGTGTTTGATCCATGCATTGAAACTTGCCGTCGCCGCCGATTGTTGCGTGCGTCCGGGTGATTGGCGATAACCCGCGATGGCAGTTCCCAACCCCGAAATATAATCGCTGATGCCAATCAAGCCCGCGCGTCGCAACAGCAAATCGCCGTAATAGTTGGTGAAGCCTTCGCTCACCCACAGGTTGTTCGTGTAATTTTCGCGCTGATAATCGAACGGTCCCAACGCCAGCGGGCGAATGCGTTTAACGTTCCAACAATGAAAGAACTCGTGCGATTCGAGGCCGAGAAATCCCTGATAACCGCGTTTGGTCTTGAACGACTCAGGCCGCGTCATGCTGACGTTGGCGTTTAAGTGCTCTGTGCCGCCACCGAGGCCGGGCGCTGAATGCACGATAAAAAGGTAATGTTCATAGGGCAATCCACCGAATAGCTTCGCACCTTCTTCGATGAACTTGGCGAAATCATCAGCGAGTTGTTTGTCGGGCACATCGGCTTCGCCATAAAGCGCAATACGATGAACTTTGTCGCGTACCTTGAATTCGATCAACCGATGCGTGCCAATCTCAGTCGGCGCGTCAATCAGTTCGTCATAACTTTCCGCCGTGTAATAGCCGTTGGCATCGGGCGCTAATCCCAAAGGTGAACTCACACGCCAGTTCGCGCTCGCTCCGCTCAAATTGAATTTGACTTGATAGGGCTGATCTTTCGCGTTGGCTACGCTGCCCGAAGCAAAGACCGGATACATAAACAGCGAAGCTCCGTTGAAATAGGCGTGCGTCGCATCAAGATGGCTGGTTTGCGTAGCGAACTCGTTGGCATACACACGATAAAACACCGTCAGCGTTTGCGGCTTGTAACTCGCGGCATTCGTCGTGACGCGCCACGTCGCCTTGTCGCTTTTTTCCCACTGCAACACTTGCCCCGTTTCGTCGCGCGCGCTGAAATCCTGCACGTGGCGGGCATATTCGCGCACCAGATAAGAACCCGGCGTCCACACCGGCAGCGACAAATCCAAACGCGGCGTCACGACCTTTTCGAGCGTGAACGTGATCTCATAAAGATGCGTATACGGTTGCGGAAACGCGACCTGATAGCGCAACGACAAAGACGCAGCAGCAGCTTTAGCCGTCGTAGGTTTATTCAATACGGGGCGCTGTGCCATCACGTTACCGACCAACAGCACGAGCAGCAAAATACCAAGCAAGCGAATTTTCATGAAAAGAATCCGTTTCTGCGAGAGTTAAAATACAGCAGCGAGAGAATGCCATTGCTACGACGAACACGCAAAACTTCACGGCATTGTTTGCGCTATCGCATTGTTTGAAAAAGATGCTCGGCTATAATGCGCGCCGTGATTCGCCCCAAACGAACAACCCGCACACAAATCACGCCGGAACAGGTGTTAGCCGCTTATCAGCAAGGCTATTTCCCTATGTCGCGCGGCCAGTTCGGCCCGATTGACTGGTTTATGGCAGAACCGCGCACCGTCATTCCGCTGGATGAACGCTTTCATGTGCGCCGGTCGTTACGCAAAACAATTCAAAAAACCGATATGGAAGTGCGATTGAATACGCGCTTCCCGCAAGTGATTCGTAACTGCGCGCGGCACGGCGAAGTCACCGAAGACGAAATCTGGTTGAGCGAAGAGATGATCGCGCTTTATATCGAATTGCATCGGCGCGGCTTCGCGCATTCCGTCGAGATCTGGCAGCAAAACCAGATGGTTGGCGGCTTATATGGCATTGCAATCAAATCGGCCTTTTTCGGTGAATCCATGTTCAGCCGCGTTTCGTCGGCTTCGCAAATCGCGTTGGTCGCTCTGGTCGAACGCCTGCGCGCTCGCGGTTTTAAGATGCTCGACGCGCAAATGCGTACGCAACACGTCAGTTTTTTCGGCGCGGAAGATTATTCGCACGAGGAATACCTGGGCGTATTGGCCGACGCGATGCTCGAAGAAGCCGCGTTCGTATAGAGACAGGTTGGACATCACTTCCGCCCTTCAGTAGCATCCTTTATGTTGTCGTCACAAGGAATCGAGGTAAGGCGCTCGCCCTTGTTTTACCCCTTCGGCCTTTACGTTTTTTGAGCCTTTACGTTTTTTGAGGAGGATTGAATATGCAAAGCGAAAGATATGTTCGTGAATCTTATGGCGTTGACCCCTTGCGTGCTGAAATCGGCAATGTCCGCTGGCTGGCATTGCTGGCCATCACAGGGATCGTACTGATGTTGGTGGGGCTGCGGATGCTGCCGGTCGAAGCCACGCCTCTCTCGTTGAAAGTCATGGGCTTGTTGAGTGGTTCGATAACGATGGGAGCTTTCGGCGCATACGCCGGGCGCAATATTCAAGGCTGGGGCGCAGCCATTGGGTTGATGATCGCCACCATCGTCGGCATGTTTATTGTGATGATGATGGCGGGTACAGCATTAGGCCCACCGCTGCTGCTGGGCTGGGGCTTTATGGTTGGCATGTCGCTCGGCCCGCTGGTAAGCACTGCGATGGAGCAAGAAGGTTATGGCGTAATCATGCAAGCCTTCACTGGCACTTCAGCCATTATGGTGTTGACTGGCCTTTACGTGACGCTGACCGGAACTGATTTCAGTTTCATCGGCAAGTATTATTTCATCGGTGTGCTGGGCTTGATCGGCGTCGGACTAATAGGTTGCTTTGTTGGTTTCTCGCGCAAAGTGAATCTGCTTTATTCGCTCGCGGGCATCGGCATCTTTTCTATCGGGCTGCTTTACAAATTTTCAATCCTGGCTCGCAGCGAAAATACTTGGGAAGCGGCGACGCGCAGCGCGATCAGCCTTTACCTGAGTTTCGTGAATATCTTCAGCTATCTGCTGCAATTCCTGCTGCTGAATAAACGTCGGTAAGCAACCTTGACCAGCTTAACGTTCAACTGGATTTGCTGCTTCGCGCGCGTTGGCGCAGGTTACCAACCTGTCCCAACGCGCGCGCGCTGCTTGCTGTTATTAAGTTTTACCTTTCTCCTGCTCGCTCCGCTTCCCTCGCATGCGCAAGCCTCTTCTTCCCCAAAACCATCACCGCCAGATGAAGAAAACCAACTCGTTATCAGCCGCAAGTTGCCGCCAATCCCACTCTTTTCAGGCAACTGGAAAATCAATCACAGCCTAAGTCAAAGCCCTTCGCCGGTCTTCGCTAAAACTGAAGTCTCACTGATCGTCAGACAGGACGAAAAGCAATTAATCGCAGAGCAAAAGCTGCGCCTTAACGGACACGATCAGCCTTCGCAACCGCTGGAATATCCGCTCGACCAGACCTCGCATGAGATGCACGTCACTCGTCCCGTCGCGGGCAAGGCCAAACTCACTGCGCGTTGGCTCGCCAAAGAAAGCCGTTTGGAATTGCGCTCTGTGATTGAAACGCCGCTGCTCGACGAAAAGGGCGAAAAGACCGAAGACGCCAAGCTCGTTACGCTCGAATACTGGGAATTGCTCGAACAGGGCAAGCTGCTCAAAGTCGTACGCATCAAGGAATGGCCGGATCGCACCGAGACTTCCCGCCTGATTTTCGAACGCCAATAACC
>JANNUY010000005.1:0-3162 GCA_031414155.1 Acidobacteriota bacterium | reverse complement strand
GGCAACGAGAGCAGCGAAACCAGCACCGCCACCGCTGTCGTTATCATCCAGAGGCGGCCTGGGTACGCACGCGCCCCCGCGTGCTGGCTTGGCGTTGCGTCTATCGGCATCACCGCGTCACCGGCCAACGAATTGCCCGCGAGGGCGCGGGCGTACCCATCCGACGACCACGCTTCGAGCGCAAAGCCCAGATCGCTCGCCGATTGAAACCGCCGCTCCGGTTTCTTTTCCAAACAGCGCCGCACGATCTTGTCGAGTTGCGGCGAAATCTTCGCGTTCGTCTCGCTCAACTCCGCCGGCTCATCCTTCAAAATCGCGTTCATCAATTCGACCAGCGAATCGCCCGTGAACGTGCGCTGCCCGCTCAACATTTCGTGCAGGATGATGCCGAAGCTGAAAATATCCGAGCGATGATCCGTCTCGTGCCCGCGTACTTGCTCCGGCGACATATAGCCCACCGTACCCATCACGACACCGGGATTCGTCAACGGCTTCATCGTCTCCGCTTCCGAATCTACTGCCTGTTTGAGCGGCTTCAGCTTGGCGAGTCCAAAATCAAGAATCTTCACGCGACCATCATTCGTGACGAACAAATTCTCTGGCTTGAGGTCACGATGGATGACGCCTCGCTCGTGCGCGGCGGCAAGGCCAGCGGCAACTTGTTGCGCGTAATCAATCGCTTTCTTCGGCGCGAGTGCGCCCGCGTTCAGTTGCGCGCGCAACTCTTCGCCCGCGAGCAATTCCGCGACGAGGTAAGGCGCGCTCTCGTGCAGCCCGAAATCATCACCGTCAAAATGTTCGGATGATTCAGCGCCGACGTAGCGCGCGCTTCCTGCTCAAAGCGCTGCAAGCGTTCGGCATCGCGCGCGAAATCGGCAGGCAGCACCTTGATAGCGACTTCACGGTCAAGCCGCGTGTCGCGGGCGCGATAGACTTCGCCCATCCCGCCTGCTCCGAGCAGCGCGATGATTTCGTAATGGTCAAGCCGGGTGTTGGCGTTTAGGGGCATAGGGGATTCCTGTTCAATCCAGATCGGTTTTCACTTCGGTCAACGGGAAAGAGGAGTCCAGCGTGTCGGTAGCCCGCGCATATTCGTGGGCTGCCTCGGCGTTGTCTCCATTGAATCACGGTGCGCAATCTGAATGCAGCCCTTGCTGATGCGCGGGCTACTGACACGTCGTAACAACTGATGAGCGTTAAAAACTCGCTGAAGTCCAGCTTTTCCCCAGTATAACTTATCAGTAGCATCGTTACCCAAGCGCGCTTTTGTTATGCTCATTGTCGCTATGGTGATTTATACGATTGGTCACAGCAATATCGAGATCGGCACTTTTCTTGGCTTGTTACGAGAACACGAAATTGATTTGCTCGCAGACGTACGCAGCCAACCTCACAGCCGTTATTCGCCCCACTTTAACCGCGAGTCGTTGCAACGCGCGCTGGCACAACACGACATCGCCTATTTGCATCTCGGCACGCAACTCGGCGGACGCCCCGCTGATCGTGAATTTTATTTGGCAAATGGAAAAGTAAATTACCCCCGGCTGGCCGAGTCACCCGCCTATCTGACTGGCATTGAACGCCTGTTGGCCTTAGCCGAAGACCACCGCGTCGCCTTTATGTGCAGTGAAGCCGATTACCAGCATTGCCATCGTTACTGGCTGATTACGCGCACGCTGGTCGAGCGCGGCATTGTGGTGCAACACATTTTGCCTACGAGCGAAACCGTCGCTTCCACCGCAGCGGAATTCGTGCCGAAACAACCGCACTTGTTTTGACTATTTTCTTATCCGCTTGTTGGCAAAACTTTGCGATTCAGGCTTGGCGATTTGATCGTCTCGGTTATTGTGCTGAAAGGTTGGTCACAGAGGCGAAAATTCCTGCCGTGTGGGACTAGTTTAGAGCTTGCCACCCACGGCAGGCACGGCGTTTTGTTGAAAACTGCTAACAGATGTGAAGGCCGCGCTCAGTACACGAGAAACTAAGCTCAGTACACGAGAAACTAAGTTTCTTGATATTCACTCTTCGCCGCAGAGCGGCGGTTGAATTTAGGCGGGTCGTTCACGGCCTGCTCGCAGGTGGTGCACAACACGTTCGTCCCAGCGGACGATTGACTGGTAATGATGGTTCAGTCGTCCCGCTGGGACGAGACAATCCTTATCATCCCTTACAGGCCGTGAACGACCTGCCTAAATTCAACCGCCGCTCTGCGGCGAAGACAAATGTTAAACAACTTAGTTTCCGGTACATTAGTCTCAAAGGAACAAGAAGCCTTGGTTGTCGCAATTTTCTACAGCCAACTCACAGCGTGGCCCGTTGTCGTAGAAAATTGCCTCACAAAAGCGCCTATTCCTTGATCGTTTTCTGGTACGGTTGCTTAGTCAATTCATGTGCCGAAGCATTCGGCTAACTGTCAGCCGGTCGTTTGAGGGAATGGTAAAAGTAAACAGGCACTGCCAGCAGCGCCAAAACCAAAACGCCCACCGGCGCAAAATCTGTTGCCGCTTGCATAGCGCGATCAATGAAATTCGTTTGCCCGGTAATCCGGCTTGTCATCCAGCCCAGCGCAGCAATCGCAGCCAACGCCGCGCACAACATTCTGACGCGCGCATAAACCGGCGTGAGACTCAACAACACCAGCCACGGCATGGTGACGGCGATAACAAAAAGCTGCATCAGTTCGATGCCCAGATTGAAACCCAAAATGCTCAAGGCCAACGGCCCCGCGCTCAGGTGTAAATCAGCCAGCACCGTAGCGAACGCCAAGCCATGCACCAAACCGAAGCCCGCCGCCATGTAAGTTTCTTTGCCAGGAAACAGCGGACGCATCGCGTGAACCGCCGAGATGAGAATCGAATAAGCGATCAGCACTTCGACGGGTTGCTGCGGCAGACGCAACCAGCCCAACGCCCCGACGAGCAAGGTGATGGAATGCCCGACAGTAAAGGCCGTCACGATTTTCAATAAGCGCACGAGGCTGTAACGGCTGCCGCCAAAGCCGCCCCAACGACTGCCATCAGTGAGCAACGTAGCGGACAGCAACAACGCCAACAGAAAGAGCAAATGATCTGTGCCTTCTTTGATGTGTTGCATGCCGAGACTGACCATGCCTTTGAATCCGACCCCCGCGCCGCCTTGCGCGAGATTGATTTCAAGCGGCTC
>JANNUY010000004.1:0-6333 GCA_031414155.1 Acidobacteriota bacterium | reverse complement strand
GTCTGGTGCGGTAACGCAATGATACTGATCGGCGCCACCCGCCTCGTGCTCGCACACCGGGCGGAGATGATTGTCGGCAGTCCCCTGCTGAAAGTACGCGACGTCGATGTCGCGTCCATTCACGTGCACCCCTGCAGGGTGACCAGGCTGCCCGATGCTCGTTCCAGGGATGGAGCCGTCGGCTTCACTCATGTCACCGAGGCCTAGAAGGCCACCGTTCCCGGACCACGATGCTGCCTTGACAGCCACCATGTATGCCGCGTGCTTCATCAACATATTCCGTCACGACAATGCCGCTTTCGGCGCACAGATGTAAATACCAAAGCATATGACAAGCCGAGAGCGCAGCGACCAGCAACTCTTCGGGGTTGTAGCGCGTTGCGTCGCCGCGAAAAGCCGGATCGGACGAACCCGCGATGACTGGCTTGCCCGGCGCGCTAAATTCGTGCGCGCGTTCGTATCCGCGATAGTCGCTCGTACCTGCGCCGCGATTGCCCGTCCACGTTGTCCTGATTTGATAAGCGTGCGTCTTGTGCATTTATTGGTCGTAAATTACCATTCCAACCGGATGATAAAAAGAGCCAGTTTATGTAACTTTAAGCAGTCCACTTTTGAATCAGGAAAATATGGATTTAGCACTCAATCTCAACCCGCGCGCGCCGCAACCACTGCATCAGCAGCTTTATCATGAGTTGCGGCATTCGATTTTGAATGGACGTTTGAGTGCCGGTCAGCGCATCCCTTCGACGCGCGCGTTGGCCGAAGCGTTGGGTATTTCGCGTTCGACGGTGACGCAAGGTTACGACCGGCTCATCAGCGAAGGCTATCTCGAAACCGTCATCGGTTCGGGGACGGCGGTGAGTGCGCAATTGCCTGATGAAGCGTTGCACGCTGTGCCGATCAAGCTGACAGCAACGAAAAAAGAAGCGCCTTCGGCCAAGCCGCCTAAACTCTCGCTCGCGGGGCAAGCCATGTTGACGATGCAACGCGAGCCTGACACGGCGTTGCCTTACAATTTCAAATACTGCCGTCCGGCGGTTGACGAATTTCCGCTCGCGCAATGGCGGCGCTTGTTGTTGCGGCAATACCGCGCCGAAAACGTGAAGGCGTTGGATTACGCCGCCGACGGGCGTGGCGAACCGTCGTTGCGCGCGGCAGTAGCGAGTTACCTGACACGGGCGCGCGCTGTGCAATGCGACGCCGAACAAGTTGTGATTGTGAACGGTTCGCAACAGGCGCTGTCGCTCATCAGTCAAGTCTTGTTAGATCGCGGCGACGTAGCAGCTTTGGAAGAACCCGGCTATCACGGTGCGCGGCATGCGTTTCAGGCTTACGGTGCGCGGCTGCATCCGGTCACGGTTGATGACGACGGCATCGTACCCGAAGCGTTGCCCGCGAAAGGTGCGCGGCTGCTTTACGTCACGCCTTCGCATCAGTTTCCGACGGGCGCCGTGCTGTCGCTCGCGCGGCGTTTGGAACTATTGCAATGGGCGCAGGCCACTGACACATGGGTGATCGAAGACGATTACGACAGCGAGTTTCGCTATGGCTGACGGCCTCGCCCCGCGTTGCAGGGATTGGCAACGCACGATCAGGTTCTTTATGTCGGCACGTTTTCTAAAGTGATGTTTCCCGCCTTGCGCATCGGCTACCTCGTCGTGCCGCGCGCGCTAGTTACGGTGTTTGAACAGGCTAAGTGGTTGCAGGATCGGCATAAGCCTACGGTCGAGCAACGCGCGCTGGCTGAGTTCATCAACGAAGGTTCGTTTGAGCGGCACTTGAGGCGGATGCGCAAACTTTACGACGGACGGCAACAGGCGTTGGTGTGCGCGCTCGAAACGCATTTCGGCGACCGCGTAGAGATTCTTGGCGCGAACTCAGGCATGCATTTGATGATTCGTTTGCACACACGCTGGACGGAAAACGAAGTCATCGCTCGCGCTGCTGAAGCAGGCGTAGGCATGCTGGGCGCGAGCATTTATTACGTTGGTGAAGCCGCACAAAACGAGTTTGTGTTGGGCTACGCGCCCTTGACTGAGCGCAAGATTCAGGAAGGCGTGAAGCGGTTGGCGCGCGTCGTTTGATCTCATATTGCTCTTTACATCGAAGGGTCTTCGCCACAAAAAAGCACAAAACCCACAAAAACGATCTGCTAATTCATATGCGTTTTCTTTTGTGTCTTCTGTGCTTTTTTGTGGCGAAAGCCCAATCAAGGTGTGGGAAGAAATTAGGCGCACAATCTTTTCTGCCAGACTTGCCGCAAAATTCTTGCCAGATGATAGGATTTGAGTACTATTTACCCGCTCGTCGCTGCCCGTTGCTAAAAGCCAGTGGCGGCAACTCAAGCAACTCAAATCAACTAAGACTAAACAGGCGCTAAACAAACGCCGACAGGCCGCATAAAACATATACGAGCGTGAAAAGCTCTCACTCCCAACAAGACCCGCAATGATCGTTATTCCTGCTATTGATTTGCGCGGTGGACGCTGTGTACGCCTTCAACAAGGCGTGGCTTCTGCCGAAACCGTATATTCCGAAAACCCCGTCAAGATCGCCAAACGATGGTGCGACGAAGGGGCCGAAATGATTCACATCGTGAATCTTGACGCGGCCTTTAACCGCGACGACCGCGACAATCTCAAGGCGCTCGAAAACATCCTTTACGAAATCGAAGTGCCCGTGCAGTTCGGCGGCGGCGTGCGGACGCTCGATGACGTGCGACGGCTCGACGAGTTGGGCGCGACACGCATCGTGATCGGTACGACGGCCATCGAGAATCCGCATGTGCTGCAACACATCATTGACGAATTCGGCTCGACCATTGTCGTAGGCATTGACGCCCGCGATGGCAAAGTCGCCTTGCGCGGTTGGGAAAAGATGTCTGAACTCAACGCCATAGATTTCGCACAAAAGGTAGCGGACATGGGGGTCGAACGGATTGTTTATACCGACATCGCGCGCGACGGCATGCTGACCGGCATCAATTTAGAAGCGACGCGTGCCATTGCCGAAGCCAGCGGTATTCACATCACGGCGTCAGGTGGTGTGGCGACGCTGGATGACATTTACGGCGTGAAAGAGCTAATGCAATACGGCGTAGACAGCGTCATTGTCGGTAAGGCTTTGTATGAAGGTGTTTTCACGTTGGAAGATGCGCTGGACGCGGCAGATGAATAAGTCGCACGGTTCGTGAGACAGTGGCAATGAGGCGGTGTTACAGTAAAGAAATGGCAACTGCAATTATCAAAAAGAAGAAAGCTGTGGAACCGCGTCGCACCATGTCGTCGTCTGCTAAGGTCGAGCAATTTACGCCTGAAATTCGCCTATCTAAACGCGACAGCCAAATTGTATTAGCAGCTTTGCAGTCGCCGCCGAAACCGAATGCCAAGATGAAACGTGCTGCCGCACGGTTCAACCAGTTCATGGCCAAAAAATCTTGATTATTGTTCCGCTCGCTTCACACCATCAGCGCCAAGCCTTCGATTGCGGCGAAACGTCGCTCAACCTCTTTCTGCGCCAATTTGCCCGCCAGGGCATGTCGAAAAGAATTTCTCGCACGTCTGTCGCAGTCGAGGACGAACAAACGACGCAAATTCGCGGTTATCACACAACCTTGGTGACGACCCTGACAGTAGAGCAATTGCCCGTTCGCGTGAGTAAAGCAGGTATCCCCGCCTTGCTGTTGGCGCGGTTGGCTGTGGATATTAGCCAGCAAGGGCAAGGCGTAGGCGAAACGCTTTTATTTGATGTTTTGCGCCGCGCCATCGTCATATCAGAACAAACAGGGCTTTATGGCGTCGTGTTGGACGCCTTAAATGAACGAGCCAACAAGTTCTATTCGCGCTACGGTTTTCTTCCGCTTTTAGATGATCCTTTTCACCTATTTCTGCCGCTTGAAACCATCCTCGAATCCGGCCTGCTCATTTGACGTGCGTTTGTCATTCGCTTGAACAGACTTCCCCTTCGTGCTATTTCACTTGGCTTTGTGGCGCACCATTTCATCTGAGTAATGCGCTGATAATGCGAATTTATAGGGTTCTCAACGGCAGTTATGGCTAAATCATTAGTAATCGTCGAATCGCCTTCCAAAGCGAAAACCATCAACAAATATCTCGGTAAGGATTTCAAAGTGCTGGCTTCGGTCGGACACGTAAAAGACTTGCCCAAGAAGGGGTTGGGCGTAGACCTCGATAACGATTTCGAGCCGACTTACGAAGTCATGCCCGGCAAAGAGAAGGTCGTCCGCGAGATCAAGGAAGCGGCCAAAGATGCCGACACGATTTATATCGCCACTGACCCTGACCGCGAAGGCGAAGCCATCGGTTATCACTTGTCAGAGATTGTCACGGGCGGACGCGGCAACTCGAACAAGGCCGTCTTTCGCGTGATGTTCAACGAGATCACAAAGAAGGCCGTGCAGGACGCCTTCAAATCGCCCGGCCAGATTGACCAGGATTTGGTAGACGCTCAGCAAGCCCGTCGCGTACTCGACCGCATCGTCGGTTACAAAGTCAGCCCGCTGTTGTGGGATAAAGTGCGGCGCGGCTTGTCAGCCGGTCGTGTGCAAACCGTAGCCGTTCGTTTGGTGGTCGAGCGCGAACGTGAGATTCAGGCGTTCATCAAAACTGAGTATTGGTCAATCATCGCCAACCTTTCGGCGCAACTGCCTCCGGCCTTTGACGCGCGGCTTTACAAGATCATTGACCAGACCGTTAAGACGGCTGGCTTTGACGATGGCGTCAAGAAATCTGAAATCCACATCAAGGAACAAGCCGACGCCGAACGCATTCTCGACGAGTTGAAAGGCGCGCAATACGTCGTTGCCGACGTGACGACGAAAGAAAAGAAGCGCAATCCGGTTCCGCCGTTCATCACCTCGCGGTTGCAACAAGACGCTTCGCGCAAGTTGCGCTTTTCGGCGAAGCGCACGATGCAGGTCGCGCAAAAACTTTATGAAGGCAAAGACCTGGGCAGCGAAGGCGCAGTCGGCCTCATCACCTATATGCGTACCGACTCGGTGCGCGTGGCCGACAGCGCGCTTGATGAAGTGCGTGAATTCATCGGCGGACATTTCGGCCCGAACTATTTGCCCGAAAAAGCGATTCACTATCGCGGCAAGAAAGACGCGCAAGACGCGCACGAAGCCATTCGCCCGACTTCGGCTGAACGCACGCCCGAATCAGTCGCGCCTTATTTAGAGAAAGACGAACTCGCTTTGTATCGCCTGATTTGGCAACGCTTCGTCGCTTCGCAAATGGTCGCGGCCATCTTCGATCAAACGACGATTGATATTTCGGCGAGCGAGAAATACACCTTTCGCGCGACGGGTTCGGTCATGAAATTCGACGGCTTCCTCGCGGTTTACGAAGAAGGCAAAGACGAGAAGGACGACGAGGACGAAGAGCGCGCCGCCAAGTTGCCCAAAGTCACGAAGGGCGAAACGCTCTCACTCAACGCGATCACGCCCAATCAGCATTTCACCGAACCGCCGCCGCGTTACACCGAAGCGACGTTGGTGAAAGTACTCGAAGAAAAAGGCATCGGACGGCCTTCGACTTACGCTTCGATTATGTCTGTCATTCAAGATCGTGAATATGTCGAAAAGAAAGAGAGCAAATTCTTCCCAACTGAACTCGGCACGCTCGTGAACGACTTGCTGGTCGAGAGTTTTGCTGAACTCTTTAACGTCGAGTACACCGCGCAGATGGAAGGCCGACTCGACGAGGTCGAAGAGGGCAAGCTCAAATGGACGACGGCGCTGCACACTTTTTACGACAAGTTCACGGTGGATTTGAAAGCGGCGCAGGAACACATGCGCGACGTGAAGCGGCAGGAAATCATCACCGACGAAGTCTGCGACAAATGCGGCTCGAAGATGGCGATTAAATTTGGGCGCTTCGGCAACTTTTTGGCGTGTACGAATTATCCTGAGTGCAAGTCTACGCGCGAGATTGCCAAGCCCGTGACGAACGAGAACGGCGAGGCGACGGGCGAAGCGAGTGAGAACCCTTATGCCAACGAGAAGTGCGAAAATTGCGACCGTCCGATGATTCTCAAGAAAGGCCGCTTCGGTTCTTTCCTGGCCTGCACGGGTTATCCCGATTGCAAGACGACGCGCAAGATCACCAATACGGGCGCAGTCGCGGCGGCTCCGCAACCGATTGATGAGTATTGCCCCGATTGCGCCGGACAGTTGGCGGTCAAGCAAGGGCCTTATGGCGAATACACCGGCTGTTTGAATTGCAAATATATCAAGCGCGAAACGACGGGCGTGGCCTGCATCCGCGAAGGTTGCGGCGGCGACATCTGTGTCAAGAAATCGCGGCGCGGCAA
>JANNUY010000003.1:0-1995 GCA_031414155.1 Acidobacteriota bacterium | reverse complement strand
CACAACTCTTTTGGGGCTATGCCCCAAACGTCACTTTGCGCGAGGACGGTGCGGGCATAGCCCGAAAAAATGCAGAATCTTATCGGAAAGGCATAGCCTTTCCGCACATCACTGCGGCAGAGCCGCAAAACAAATTATATCAATTGAGTTGCTTACCTTTTACGAGCGCACATGCGCTTGCGACTATCGTTTCTGGCGAATCGTTCGCGCTTACCATCAAACGTAAATCACTGGCTTGATAAAGCGGCAACCGCATCGCGTAACGTTCGCGCGCCGTCGCCTCATCCGGCGCAAGCGGGCGCGTAGTTCCATCATTCACGATGCGCTGCCAGCAAACCGCAAACGGCGTATCGAGCCAGAGCGTTTGGCCGTAACGTCGCATCACTACGCGGTTGGATTCAATCGTGATGGCTCCGCCGCCGGGGGCGATGACGGCGGGCGGGCCTTGCGCGACGCCCAGTAATTCCGCCGCTTCCAATTCACGAAACGCGGCTTCGCCTTGCTGGCGTACCAGTTCAAAAATCGTGCAGCCGACTTGGGCAGCGATTAGTACGTCTAGGTCTATGAACGGCCTGCCGAGTTTTTCAGCCAGCAGCGGCCCGACCGTAGTTTTGCCGCAGGCCATAAACCCAACAAGAAAAATTTGCGCTTTCATCATTTGGTATTAGCCACGGGGGACACGGGGAATATGGGGATGGCTTATGTTTTTATGACTTGCTGTTCCCCTGAATCCCCGTGTTCCCCATGGCTTAATTTTAGGTATTCACCGTCGCGCCGCAGTTGGCGATGAGTTGATAGAACTCAGGCAATGACACCGAAGCGGCTTCGGCGCGGGCAATTTCGGTCGTGCCATCGGCGATGAGGCCGGCTACGGCAAAGGCCATGGCGATGCGGTGGTCGGTGAATGAATCCACGCGCGCGCCGCGCAAGGCTTGCTTGCCGGTGATGGTGAAGCCGTCCTCGAACTCTTCAAGCGTAACGCCCAACGCACGCAGGTTCGTGACGATGGCGGTGATGCGGTCGCTTTCTTTGACGCGCAACTCTCTGGCTTCACGAATGGTGAGCGTGCCGTCGAGTTGCGTAGCGGCTACGGCCAAGATCGGAATCTCGTCAATCAGATTGGCAACGATTGCGCCATTCAGCGTGACATCGCCTTTGAGCGGGGAATTCGCCGCGACCAAATCGGCGACGGGTTCGCCGTGCGCGAGGCGTTGATTGGTGATTTCGATGCGTCCGCCCATTTGGCGCAATACGTCAATCAGGGCGGTGCGCGAAGGGTTGATGCCAATGTGCTGCAAGGTGATTTCAGCTTGTGGGGCGATCAAGGCTGCGACCAGAAAGAAGGCGGCGGATGATAAATCACCTGCGACCGTGTATTCGCCCAATGCGTTTAATCGCTGCCCGCCTGCGAGTGAAATGCGTTTGCCGTCTTCATTTAATATCACGCCGCATTCGCGCAGCATCACTTCGGTGTGGTTGCGCGTCGGCGTAGCCTCAACCACGGTCGTCGTGCCTTCGGCAAACAAGCCTGCCAGCAACGTGCAGCTTTTGACTTGCGCGCTCGCCATCGGCGGTTGATAGGTGAGGCCTTTTAAGTTGCCACCGTGAATTGTGAGCGGCGCGAAATTGTTATCACGCGCTTCGATGCGTGCGCCAAGTTGCGTGAGTGGCTCGATAATGCGGCGCATCGGACGCCGTTGAATGCTTTCGTCGCCGGTGATGGCGGTTGTGAACGGTTGCCCCGCGAGAATGCCCGACAGCAAGCGAATCGTCGTGCCTGAATTGCCTGCGTCGAGCATGGTTGATGACGCGCGCAATCCGTCGCGGCCTGTGCCGTGAACGATAATGCGTTCGTCTTTAGAATCGTTTGGGCGTTCGACCTTTATGCCTAGAGCTTCGAGGCAATCGAGCGTGCTTTGGCAATCGCGGGCAGACGAATAATTCAACAACTCAGACCTGCCGTCGCCAATGGCAGTGAACATAGCCGAGCGGTGC
>JANNUY010000002.1:0-15448 GCA_031414155.1 Acidobacteriota bacterium | reverse complement strand
GCTTTCAGGGCGAAAAGCTGGGCGTTACAAGCGTCGCGCTGACGACCAAACATTTCCCCGGCGCTGGCCCCGCCGATGACGGGTTGGATGCGCATTTCGTTTACGGCAAGAATCAGGTCTATCCGGGCAAAAATCTTGATTACCACTTGCAGCCGTGGAAGGCCGCCATTGCTGCTGGCACGGCGATGATTATGCCCTATTACGCCGTGCCCAAAGGGATGACGAGCGAAGACCTCGGCATGGCTTATAACAAAGAAATCATCACCGATCTGTTGCGCAACAAACTGGGGTACGCGGGCGTCGTGAATTCTGACACGGGCATTTCAACCGGTATGCCGTGGGGCGTCGAGGCCTTGAGCGTCAAAGATCGCTACAAAAAAGCCATCGAAGCAGGTGTAGATCGCATTGGCGGTGATGCTACGCCGGAACTCATTGTCGAACTGGTGAAAAGCGGCGCACTGACCGAAGCACGGATTGACGAATCGGCGCGGCGCATTATGCGCGTGCATTTCGGCCTCGGCCTTTTTGAAAATCCGTACGCCAATCCCGACGAAGCCGAACGCACCATTCGCAAAAAAGAATTTCAGGAAAAAGCCGATTTGGCACAGCGCAAATCCATTGTGCTGCTGAAAAACGCCAAAGACATTTTGCCGCTGAAAAAAGGCGTCCGCATGTATGTCGAAGGTTTGGACGCTTCGATTGCCGCGCAGTATGGCTATGTGTCAACCAGCAATCCTGATGACGCTGACGTTTGCATTGTTCGCGTGAGCGCAACCGGAGGCGGCAATCCCGGCGGTGGTCGTGGTCAGGGTGGCGGACGCGGTGGCGCAGGCGGAGGCAGGCCAGGTGGCGGCTTTGCAGGTGGTGGCGGCGGTCAGCCCGTAGATTTGACGATCCCGGCGGCACGTCTCGCACCCATTCGCGCCCTGATGCAAAAGAAACCTACGATCATTGTGATGCAATTCGACAGCCCTTATGTGATTCCTGAATTAGCCAATGAATCCGCCGCGTTGCTCGCTACGTTTGGCGTTACCGATGAAGCGTTGTTCGATGTGCTGATGGGCAAATTCAATCCGACGGGCAAGCTGCCGTTTGAATTGCCGTCTTCGATGGAAGCGGTGCGCGCGCAGCTTGAAGACCTGCCTTACGATTCCAAAGAACCACTTTTCAAATTTGGCTTTGGGTTGTCTTATCGAACTGGTCGTTAAGTCTGGCGATGAGGATAGCTGCTATGAAAATCTTTCTTTCACTTGTTTTGTTATTAATGCCGCCCGTCAACGCAGTTGCCCAAAAGCCTGCGGGGACAAAGCAACCTGTCATTACTGCGCGCCACGCGAAGCGCCTGTCCATTGATGGTTTGTCCTTCAAAGACCTGAACAAAAACGGCAAGTTGGATGGGTATGAAGATTGGCGCAAGTCATCATCAGTACGCGCCCAAGATTTGGTCGCGCAAATGACGCTCGCAGAAAAAGCCGGTGCGATGATGCACGGCACGTTACGCACGGGCGGCCCGATGGGCGCGGTAGGATTCGGCGGCAGTTATGATTTAGCCGCAATTGGCAAACTCATCACTGAGGCACAGGTCACAAGTTTCATCACGCGACTGCAAGCCGCGCCGCGTTCGCTGGCCGAAGAAAACAATAAGTTGCAGGAACTTGCCGAAGCGTCGCGGTTGGGCATTCCGCTGACAATCAGCACTGATCCGCGCCATCACTTTCAATACACGCTGGGCACTTCTTCCAGCGGCAGCGGATTCACGCAATGGCCGGAAACACTGGGCTTCGACGCGGTCGGCGATGCGAAATTGATGGAACGTTTCGGCGCAATTGCGCGGCAGGAATATCGCGCCGTTGGCATTCACATGGCTTTGTCGCCGCAAGCCGATCTCGCTACTGAACCGCGCTGGAGCCGTATTATCGGCACGTTTGGCGAAGACGCGCAGTTGGCGAAACGCATGGTGCAGGCTTACATCATCGGCTTTCAAAACGGCGCGACGGGACTCAATCAAGACAGCGTCATCACTGTCGTCAAACATTGGGTAGGTTACGGCGCGCAACCCGAAGGCTTCGACGGTCACTCGGCCTATGGCAAAACTTCAGTCTTCCCGAAAAACAATTTCGCCTATCACATCATCCCGTTCACGGGAGCATTTGCCGCCAACGTGGCGGGCGTGATGCCGACATATCCTGTTTTGAAAAACGTCACGCTAAACGGCAAGCCGCTCGAAGCTGTCGGCGCGGGGTTCAATCGGCAATTGCTGACGGACGAATTGCGCGGACGTTATAAATTCAACGGCGTGATCGTCAGCGACTGGGCGATTACGAATGATTGCACCGGCCCTTGTGTCGAAGGTTTGCCGCCGGGACAGACGCCGACTCCGGCGCACATCGGCATGCCGTGGGGCGTTGAAAATCTGACGCGCGCTGAACGTTTCGTCAAAGGCGTCAACGCCGGACTCGATCAAATCGGCGGCACAGAGGATGCACAAATTTTGGTCGAAGCCGTGCAAGCCGGAAAGCTGACCGCCGCGCGCTTGGCGGAATCAGCGCAGCGCATCATGCTGCAAAAATTTCAGCAGGGCTTGTTTGAGAATCCGTATGTAGAGGTGGCGCAGACTGAGTCCATCGCGGGAAATGCGGCGTTCGTGAAAGAAGCGTTGACTGCGCAGAGCCGTGCGCTAGTTTTGCTCGAAAACAAAAATCAGACGCTGCCGTTAAGCAGCGAAATCAAGAAACTGTATCTCTATCAAATCAATCCACAGTCGGCGCGCGATGCGGGTTTTACAGTAGTCGAAAAACCCGAAGACGCCGACCTTGCGTTGCTGCGCGTCACTACGCCGTTTGAGCGGCTGCATCCGAATTACTTTTTCGGCTCGCGCATGCACGAAGGCGATTTGGGTTTTCACGATGGCAACGCCGATTACGAAGCGATCAAAGCTGCGAGCGCAAAAGTGCCGACAGTAGTGACGATTTATCTAGATCGTCCGGCGATTTTTACGAATGTGAAAGACAAGGTGGCGGCGTTGCTGGGCAACTTTGGCGTCAGCGATGAGGCGCTGTTTGATGTGTTGATGGGTAAAGTTGCGCCGCAGGGACGCTTGCCGTTTGAATTGCCGTCGTCAATGGTAGAGGTCAAAGCGCAGGCCGAAGACACGCCTTACGACACGAAAACACCGCTTTATAAATTCGGCTTTGGGTTGAGTTATGAACGTGCGCAAGTGAAACGTTGAAGGGGAAACGGATGGGCAAAGATGTTCTCAGAGCCTGTTTTGAAATTTGATGTCCGCCTTTATTTGAGCGGGATTTCGCCACAAAAAGGCACAAGTGCCACAAAAACTTTCTTTCCTTTTGTGGTTTATGTGCTTTTTCGTGGCGAAATCCCGCTCAAGCCAAAGCGAATATTCAATTTCCAAACATGCTCTCAAATGTAGGGAACCGCATGACACGTAAAGGCAAAAACAATTCGCCCGGCAGTTTCGCCGCGGGGCTGCAATTTGAGCCTTATGCCATTGACCATCTCGTAGACTCTTTGCTTCACCATCATTTGCCGCTTGACCCTGAGTTTCCTTTTTTTATCAAGGCGCTTAATTACCAATCATTTCGCTCAGGCGGGCCAATGACTTGGCACAATCGGCTTGAATTATTTTGCCCGATTAGCGGCGCGGGGCGCTTTCAGATGGGCGAGCGAATGATTGATTTCAAAAGCGGCGACGTGTTGGTCGTAGACAATTTGAAGCTGCACGGTGCATTTGATTTCAATCCGCCCGATAGCCGGGGCATCGTTATTTATTTTCGCGCGGAACTCTTTTACAACCTCGGTTCGTCGGCTTGTGATTATGGTTACCTGATGCCGTTTTACGGCTTGGCCGAAGACAAAGTGCCGATCTTGCGCGCGGGCGAGCCTGCCTCAGTGGCAGTGCATGAAGTGCTGGAGAAGCTGTTGCATTGCTATTTCGCCCTCCCGCAAGATTCTTATACGCGCATCGGTTGCAAGGCTTATCTGTCAGAGATGCTTTATCTGCTCTCGCGGCATTTTGGGACTTCTGACATGGCACAGGCCGAATATTTGCGTCGCCGCGAACAGGCGCAACGATTGGGCGCTCTGATGGAATATCTCAGTCACAGCTACAGCGAAAAAATCACTGCGCCGCAAGCCGCAACATTGGCAGGCATGAGCCAGTCGCACTTCATGCGGTTTTTCAAACGGGCGACGGGGATGACGTTCGTTGATTACCTGACGCAGTTACGCACCAGCAAAGCCCGCCAGTTATTGCGCGACCAAACTTTGAGTATCGCCGAAATCTCCAACCTCGTCGGGTTTGCCGATCAGAGTTATTTCGACAGACGATTTAAGGAACGCTTCGGCAAAACGCCGCGCGAATATCGGATCATGGCAAGACTGTCGTAAAAAATATGGCAAAGGAATACAAAGAAATGTTAGTGCTCGTAACCGGTGGCATCGGTTTCGTCGCTATGCATTGCATCTCGCGCCTGACCTGAAGACGCATGCAATTGCCAACCGCGCAGTCACGAAGAAGCCATACTCGCATCGCCAGAAAGTCTGCTATGCCTGGGGTTGGTGAAAATTTAAGCGGGCAAACACTTCTGCACTAACAAAGGCCCGTACCAGAGCTATGAACTTCAGGAAGGTGGCACAAGATGCCAGTTGTGTTACGCCCTTGAAAGCAGAATCCTCCTAAAAAAAAGTCAATTCTTTCTAGCCGCCCGCTGCCCACATAACTGATATTTCAGAATGCTGGGACACATAGACTGACAAAATTCCAACCAACAAAAAATCAGTCAGACCGAGAAGGACATTGCTTAACTGACGACCGCTGACACGATTTTCGTGTTTGGCAAGTTGTCGCATATTCACTCCAGTTACGGGAGATTAAGAAGCCTTATGTTCAAACAGACCCTTTCGTTTTTATTCAGCGCGGCATTGTTCGGCTTGCTGCTAAGCGCCAGCGTTTTTGCGCAATCAACCGGTGGTGCGCAGATTTCCGGCACGGTGCTGGATGAGAGCGGCAACGCCGTCGCGGGCGCTGAGGTCACTGTCACGCAAACCGACACCGGCCTGACGCGCAATGTCACCAGCGATGCTGATGACAGCTATACCTTTCCCAGCCTGCCGGTCGGGCCTTATCAATTGCAAGTCAAGAAACAGGGCTTCAGCACCTATGTGCAATCGGGCATCGTGTTGCAGGTGAACGTGAACCCGACGATTAACGTAACGATGAAAGTGGGCGCGGTGACGGAGCAAGTGCAAGTCACTTCAGATGCAGCGCTGGTCGAGACGCACAGCAACGGCGTAGGCCAGGTGATTGACCAACAGCGCGTTGTCGAGCTTCCGTTAAATGGTCGCGTCGCCACCGAATTGATTTTCCTTTCGGGCTTGGCGAACGCGGCTCCGGCGGCAGATTTGAATACGAACAAGAACTTCCCAACTGTGACCATCGCCGTCGCGGGCGGCTTGGCGAACGGGATGACTTACGTGATGGACGGTGGCACGCACAACGACCCGTTCAACAATTTGAACTTGCCGATGCCGTTTCCCGATGCTTTGCAGGAATTCAAGGCTGAAACCAGCTCGCTGCCTGCGCGTTACGGGCATCACGCGGCGGCGGCGGTGAATGTCCTTACGAAATCAGGGACGAATAAATTGCACGGTGACTTGTTTGAGTTTGTGCGCAATTACAAATTTAACGCGCGAAACTTTTTTGCCTCACAGCGCGACAGTCTGAAGCGCAATCAATTTGGCGGCACTTTGGGCGGCCCCGTTAAACAGAACAAGCTGTTTTTCTTCGGCGGCTTTCAAGCCAAGATCGAGAAATCGAATCCGGGCACAACGATTAGTTACGCGCCGACGGCGGCAATGCGCACGGGCGATTTCACGGCCTTTGCTTCGGCGGTTTGCAACGGCGGCACGGCGCGCACGCTAGCGGCTCCGTTTGTCGGCAACAAACTCGATGTCGCTCGAATCAGCGCACCCGCGCTCAAATTTTTGCAATTCGTACCCACGCCGACCGATCAATGCGGTAGGCTGCAATACGGCATCATTGCGAACAACAACGAGAAACAAGCCATCGGCAAAGTTGATTACACCTTCAATGAAAAGCATTCGATGTTTGGCCGTTATTTCTTCGCCGACTATGCGAGTCCGAATCCGTTTGACGGCAAGAACGTGCTGGCGATGAGCCGCGTAGGCCAATTTAATCGCGCGCATTCTTTTGTGATGGGCGAAACGTTTTTGTTCAACTCCAATACGATTTTCTCGACGCGCGCGACGCTCAACCGGACGCGCAACAACCGCAAGGTAGACGAATATTTTTCGCCTGCCGATTTGGGTATACAGGTCTTCAGCCCGCAAAAAGGCTTCACCGGCGTGACAGTGACGGGCAACGGCTTTGCCATAGGCGCGGGCGCGACCAATCCGGGTTATTTCAATTCGACCAATTATCAAATTGCCGAAGACGTAGATCTGGTGCGCGGCAATCATCAAATCGCCGTCGGCGTCAATTTCATTCATAACAACATCAACACGAGCAACAATCGCCCAACCAACGGACAGTTCACCTTTAACGGACAGATCTCCGGTTTGCCGCTGGCTGATTTTATGGCGGGCATCCTGAGCGGCGGATTCCTGCAAGGCAATCCGGTGTTTGACAATCAGCGGCAGAATTACATCGGTGTCTATGTGCAGGACACGTGGAAAGTGAACGCGCGCCTGACGCTCAATGGCGGTGTGCGTTGGGAACCGTTCTTGCCGATGGAACACCCGTTTGGCTGGGTCAGTCATTTCGAGTCAGCGGCTTTTGCTGCTGGTACAAAAAGTTCGATCTATAAAAATGCTCCGGCGGGATTGACCTTTCCTGGCGACGCGGGTTATCCGGGCAAGGCGACGACGAACAAAAAATGGAATCAGTTCGCGCCGCGCATCGGTTTGATTTATGACCCCAAAGGCGATGGCAAAATGACGGCGCGCGCGTCTTACGGAATTTTCTATGACACGCCGCATCTGTTTTTCAATACGCGCTTTGCCAACAATCCGCCGTGGGGCGCCCAAATCACGCTGGCAAATCCGGCGGGCGGGTTGACCAATCCTTATCAAACTTACCCCGGGGGCAATCCGTTCCCCGGTCTGGCAAAAATCTCAACTGACAGCTTCTTTCCGCAAGCGGGCGTTTATGTGAACGCGCCGCTCAAAATCAAACCGACTTATTTGCAACAGTGGAACTTGAGCGTGCAACGGCAAGTCGGCGAATGGCTGTTTTCGGGCAGCTATCTCGGCAACAGTTCGATTCATTTGTGGACTGGGCGCGAATTGAATCCGGCGGTATTTAGCACAGGCGCGACGCTCGGCAATACGAATGCGCGCCGCGTGCTGACGTTGCAAAACGCCGCACAGGGAGCGTTTTACGGCACGATTGGGCAGATTGATGACGGCGGTACGGCGAGTTACAACGGCATGCTGTTGTCGGTGCAACGTCGCCTGACGAACAACTTCAGCGTGCTGGCAAACTGGACGTTGTCGCATTGCATCAGCGATCCGGCGACGACCGAAATCACCGGGCCGACTTATGTGAACCCCAATAACCGCCGCGCTGATCGGGCGAATTGCGATTCAGACCGTCGCCACGTCGTCAACCTTTCTTTCTTCGCGCGTACGCCGAAATTCTCGAACAAGGCGTTGGGCTTAATCGTCACAGGCTGGCAACTGTCAGGCATCGTACGTCGGCAGAGTGGCAACTATTCAACCGTGACCACCGGCGCTGATAACGCACTGACCGGCGTCCGCGGCCAACGCGCTTTGCAAATTCTCCCCGATGCTTACGGCGCGCGCACCGTAGACAACTATCTCAACCGCGCTGCGTTTGCCGCGCCGACGGCAGGCGCTTACAGCGCGCTCTCGCCCTTCACGGTTCTGAATCCGGCGAGTTTGCAAATTGATACGGGGCTTTCGCGGACGTTCAACGTACGCGAAGGACAGACTGTGCAATTCCGCTGGGAAACCTTCAACGTACCCAATCGGCTCAACGCGAACGCTCCCATCGTCGCGCTGAACAATGCAAACTTCGGCAGAATCCTGACCGCGCAAGACCCGCGCATCATGCAGTTCGCGTTGAAGTACGTGTTCTAGGTTTGGGAGAGCATGCCTCCTCGCTTGCCTGATTGTGTCAGGCGTCTGCTCGGCAAGCAGGCAGGCGAGAGTGATTGCTCTCTCAAGGCAACTTACAGGAGGACTGATGAAAACCAAACGATACAATTTCACTCGTTATCTGGCGGCTCTGGCCGTCGTAATAATCTCTACGGTACTCGCTTGGGCGCAGGTCGGCAGTGGAACGATTTCTGGTGCGGTGACGGACGCCTCGGGCGCGGTGGTTCCGAATGCGGCCATTGCCGTCAAGAACACGCAAACCGGCGGCGTGACGCAACTCACGACCAACACGCAAGGGCTTTATGTCGCGCCGGGACTGGCCGTGGGAAATTACGAAGTCGAGGTGCGGGTGCAAGGCTTCAAAACGCAGGTACAAGCCGTCGTGCTGACGGTCGGCAGCCAACTCGTAGTAGATGTCGGCCTCACGACCGGCGCGGTCAGCGAGACCATCAACGTCACGGCGGATGCGGCGCAATTGCAAACCGCTTCTTCTGAAATCTCGGCCTTGATCGGCCAACGGCAATTGCGCGAACTGCCGTTGAACGGACGCAATTACGAACAACTGGTGCTGCTCGCGCCAGGCGTGCAACGTTCGACGACCAGCGCGCAAACTTCGTTTTATGGCCGCGCGCCGAGTTTTTCGGTAGCCGGTTCGCGTCCGGCTGGACAGGCGGTTTGGCTGGATGGCGCTGACATACAGGGTTTCTGGGAACACGCCAGCGGCAACGCCGTTACAGGCAACAGCTTGGGCGTCGAAGCCATCGGCGAATTCCAGGTGATGACGAATACTTACACCGCGCGATTTGGCGGCAACGGCGCGGCGATCAATGCGACGACGCGCTCAGGCACGAACGACTGGCATGGTTCGGTCTATGAGTTTCATCGCAACAGCGCGCTCGACGCCCGGAATTTTTTCGATGTCGGAGCCAATCCGCCGAGCTTTCGCCGCAATCAATATGGCGGCACATTAGGCGGGCCGATCAAACAGAACAAGAGTTTCTTTTTCGTGAACTATGAAGGCTTGCGGGAGGGGTTGGGACGCACGGCGATTGCGACAGTGCCTGACGCGAATGCGCGCAACGGCCTGGTTCCGTGTGCCAGCGCGCCCGCCGCGCCTTGTGTGAGCGGGCTGGCGAATGTCGGCGTTAATGCTAGAACCAAACCGATTCTCGATCTATTCCCACAGGCGAATAACATCAGTCTCGGCGGAGGACTGGCGCGTTACATCTCCATTCAAAAACAGATTGCCAAAGAAGATTATGTGACGACGCGCCGGATCACACGTTCTCAGGCAGTCACAGCGCGTTTGCGCGTTATATCTTCGATCATGGCACGGTACTCGATCCGGTGATTGGTGGCACGACCGGGCTGTTCCCCGAACAGTCGCGCGGGCGCAATCAGTTTTTCACGCTCGAAGACAAAAAGGTCATTACGTCCACCCTGGTCAACCTCGCGCGCTTCAGTTTTGTGCGTACCTATCGCGGCGCGTTCGCCAATGTGAATTTTCCGGCGTTGGAATTCTTTCCGGGTGAAGCCCGACAGAACGGCGGCGTCTCGATTGGCGGCATCGGGCGTTTCGGCCCCAGCCAGTTCACGCCGAACTTTTCGGTGCAAAACGGTTTCTCAGTGGCCGACGACATCATCTGGGCGAAGGGCAAACATTCGCTCGAAATGGGTGCGGAATTCCGCCGCCTGCAAAGCAATCACGTAGACAATTTTTTCACCAGCGGAACTTATACCTTCACGACGCTGGTTAGTTTTCTGACTGCCGCGCCCGCCAGTTTTCTGGGCGCGTTACCGCGTCGCGCCAATGCCTATCGAGGCTTCCGCGAAAGTCGGTTTTATCCTTACGTGCAAGACACCTGGAAGGCTACGCGCAACCTGACGCTCAATCTGGGCGTGCGGTGGGATTTGCAATCCAATCCGACTGAGGCAAACGGACTGCTGTTCGCGTTTATTGACCC
This sequence comes from Acidobacteriota bacterium, assembly GCA_031414155.1. Classification (GTDB taxonomy): domain Bacteria; phylum Acidobacteriota; class Blastocatellia; order RBC074; family RBC074; genus JACPYM01. The sequence goes on along the minus strand of JANNUY010000002.1, from coordinate 5,327 downwards.
GTCGAAAGACGCGGGCTACACGCAAGTTTCGAATGTGTTCAAGCGCAACCCTTCGTGGCGAAACATCGGCCCGCGCTTGGGCGTGGCCTGGGATCCGTTCAAAGATCACAAGACGGTGTTGCGCGCGGGCTTCGGCCAGTTTTACAGCATCTTGGGCGTGCGCAATTACATGCCTGCTTATCTGTTTGCCGGACCTTATCAGGCCGCGTTGCAAGTCTCGCCGAGTTTTCCGATTCCGTTTCAGGGCAATTCGATTCCGCTGATTACGATTGGGAATGCGTTGAGCTATGACCCCGGGAAGACGCCTTACATGGTGCAATACAATTTCAATGTGCAGCGGCAACTGCCCGGCAATCTGATTCTGACGGCTTCTTATGTAGGCTCGCGCGGTGTCAATCTGTTGGTGCCGGTGGATTTCAATCCAATTGTGCCGCGCATCGTCAACGGTGTGCAGGTGTTTCAATCGGCCACCAATCCGGCGGTCGGCCAGTCAGCGCCGCGCACGAATCCGAACACCGGCGTAGGCGCGATCACTTACAACCGGCTGAACGGGCCGTCTTGGTATAACTCGCTGCAACTTTATGTGACGCGCAATCTGGCGCAGGGGCTGCAATTTCAGTCGTCTTACACTTATTCGAAATGTCTGGATCAGGGTTCGGTGTCTTATGGTCTGGAAGGTAACGCCGCCAACAATCAGCAATTGAATCCTTACGATCAAAAGACTGAGAAAGGGCTGTGCGGTTTTGACGTGCGGCACAATTACACGGGGAATGTGGTTTACCTCCTGCCGTTCAAGGGCAATGAACTGGTCAAAGGCTGGCAAGCAAGTTTGATTGCCAGCATGCGCACTGGACAGCCTTTCACCGTGCTGACGGGTTTTGACCGCGCCAGCATTGGCGGCGCAGCGACTTCACGTCCGAATCTGGTGGCAGGCCGCAGCACGAATCCGATTCTGGGTTCGCCTGATCGGTGGTACGACGCGACAGCGTTCGCGTTGCAAGCGCCGGGGACGCTAGGCAATCTGGCGCGCAATACATTGACCGGCCCTGGCTTGGTCAGCGTTGATCTGTCGCTGGCGAAAACTTTCAAGATCGCCGAGAAACTCAACGCGCAGTTCCGCGCCGAGACGTTCAATCTCGCCAATCACGCGAATTTCGGCATGCCGGTCAATACGCTTTTCACCGGGCCGTCGTGCGCGGCAGGACAGACCGGCAATTGCTAAGGGGCGGGCACTCCGAATCCGAATGCGGGACGCATCACGACCACGGCGACGGCTTCGCGGCAATTCCAATTCGCCTTGAAGCTGATGTTCTGATGATGACGCCACACAACCTCGAAGCCATTGCCGATGCGACCAATCCGCTGGGGTTGGATGGCATTGAGTTCATCGAATACTCGACCAGCAAACCGCAGGCGCTGGGGCAGGTGTTGGAGATGATGGGGTTTCGCCCTATCGCGCGGCATCGTTCGCGCGAAGTCTCGCTCTATTGGCAAGGCACGATGAACGTCATCGTCAACGCGCACGTCAGCGAATTGCCGCGCGCTGTGCAACCAACTGAAACGCCCGTGATTTCGGCGATTGCCTTGCGCGTACGTTCAGCGGCGGCGGCTTATCGCCACGGCATCGAACAAGGCGCGTGGGCGGCTCCGACGCAAGTCGAAATGATGGAACTCAACATCCCAGCGATTCACGGCGTAGGCAACAGCCGCCTTTTCTTTGTTGACCGCTATCAGGACTTTTCGACTTACGACGTAGATTTCACGCCCATCTCCACCGTAGATTCAAATCCGTCAGCGTTGGCTGGCTTGCATTTTTTCGGCATCGTGCAAAACATCGGCACTGACCGGCTGGAAGATTGGACGGAGTTTTATACGCGGCTGTTTGCGTTCAATTTATTGCCCGACACCGAACGCTTCGGCATCCTGCCCAAAGGCCGCGTCTTGCGCAGCCCTTGCGGCAAGTTCTTCCTGCAACTGATTGGCCCCGATTCTGAGATTGGTGAAGTAGACGGCGATGAATCGCTGCAACGCATCGGGCTAGGGACGCCGGATGTATCAACCACGATTGCCGCACTGCGCGCACGCGGCATCAGCTTCGTTGAAGCGACAGCGGCGGCAGGACGTGGCGCGTTAACGCAAAGCTATCTCGGCGGCGTGATGTTCGAGATTGTGCATGACGAACTTCCCTAAAACTTTCAGGCGGCTCTGCCGCAGTGATGTGCGGAAAGGCTGTGCCTTTCCGAGAGGGGAGCTAAATTTTATGGGGCTATGCCCCGAATGGTCGATGACGTTGCGCGCCATCAAATGTTCGCGGCGCATCACAGAGCTTCATCCCTAATTGACGTTAAGGGCGTAGCCCCAAAATAAAAAGCACGCCTGCCGGAAAGGCACAGCCTTTCCGCACATCACTGCGGCAGAGCCGCGAAGAGGTATACAACTTCTTCATTCGCATCTCACCGAGTTGTCTGTATGAATCAGTTCGCCAGCCACATCGCCGATTTTGGAATGGATACGATCACGTTGACGGGTTCGTTACCGGCGAAATTGCGCGCCGTGCGCGAAGCGGGATTTTCGCAAATCATGCTGCTGGCGCGCGACATCATCAGTCACGAGGCAGGCGTAGACGATGCTATTCGCATAGTCAAAAACAGCGGTTTGCGCGTGACGGGCTTTCAGGTGCTGCGCGATTTTGAAGGGTTGTCGGGCCACCTGCACGAATACAAAATTGACGTAGCGAAATCCATGCTCGAACTGTGCGCCGCGCTCGGTTCGCGCGTATTGCTGGTGTGTTCTTCGACTTCGACGCACGCGACCGATGACCGCGAAGCGCTCGCCCGCGACCTGCGCAAGCTGGCAATGCTGGCCTTGCCGCTGCGCATCAAGGTCGCTTACGAAGGGCTGTCGTGGGGGCGCACGATCAACGAATATCCGGCGGCGTGGGACATTGTGCAACGCGCGAACGTGCCGAATCTGGGGCTGGGGATTGATTCGTTTCACATCTTCGCCACCAAAACGCCGCTCGCTGAATTGGACGCGCTCGACCCGCGCAAAATCTTCCTCGTGCAACTGGCCGATTTTATGTGGACGGAAATCCGCTCGGTCGAAGAGCGCATCACCACGGCGCGCCACTTCCGCGTCTTCCCCGGCGAAGGCGTACACCGCGCGCAAGTCGCCGAACTCGTGATGCGGCTTGATAAGCTGGGCTATCGCGGCGCTTACAGCTTCGAGGTCTTCAATGATGATTACCAACAGATGCCGATGGAGCGCGTCGCCGCGCGGGCTTATCGCTCGGCATTGTGGTTGAGCGAAGGCGTATTGCGGCGCTCCGTGCCGTTGCCGAATCGGATGCGGCTGAAGCAGGCAGCGTGGGAGGTTGCGAGGTCATAATGTCTTTTGAGTTTCAACCAGAATTGCAAGGCGAGTACGTCAAACTCAGGCCGCTGCGGGCCGAGGATTTTGAGTCGCTTTACGCCGTCGCTTCCGACCCGCTGATCTGGGAGCAACATCCGTATAGCGACCGTTACCAGGCGGAAGTCTTTCAGGAGTTCTTTCGGCAAGCGATGGAATCGGGCGGAGCGTTGCTCGCGCTGGATGCCCAAAATAATCAGGTCATCGGTTCGTCGCGCTATTATCAAGAAAAAGACGAGATCGAAATCGGTTGGACGTTTCTGGCGCGGTCTTACTGGGGCGGAATTTACAACGGGGAAATGAAACGCCTCATGCTCGAACACGCTTTTCGTGTCGTACCGAGCGTCATCTTTATGATCGGTCCGCAGAATTTTCGCTCGCAACGTGCGATAGAAAAAATCGGTGGCGTGAGAGTGGGAACTGCGACGAATGCGAATGGCCGAGAAAGTGTTGTTTACCGAATCGCAAAAGCTGCTTGAGCCGTTGCCGATTCTTTGTTGTGCGAACGATGGCGTGAAAGCGCGTGTCAGTGCCCGCGCGTTAGCAAGGGCTGTATTGGCGGTGCGCCCTGCGGCATCAACGAGCGCCTTGTGAATGCAGCCCTTGCTTACGCGCGGGCTACTGACATGATTGCAATAACTACTTGGAAAAAGAGGAACGTATGCGGCGAATAATAACAACCTTGCTATTCTGTCTGACGATTGCTTTGACGATCACGCTTAACTCGGCGTCGGCGCAAGTCGCAACTGGCAAAGAAGCCATCCTTGAAGAACGCTACCCGCAGCCCGAAGTGAAATTCGCGGGCGGCGTCATCGGCTTGCCTGATCTGACCTATTCGATCATTCCCGGTTATCGGCAATTGAAACTCGATTTATATTTGCCGCCCGGTCAAGCAACGGGCGCGCGTCCGTTGGTCGTGTACGTCGCGGGCGGAGGCTGGGCGGCAGATCGTCCACGCAATGCTGGCGCGATTGAAGATTTCCCCGGTGTGTTTGTGGGGCTAGCCAAAAAAGGCTACGTAGTCGCTTCGATTCGTTATCGCCTGAGCGGCGAAGCGAAATTTCCGGCGGCGGAACACGACACGAAAACGGCGTTGCGCTGGTTGCGCTCGCAGGCGACGAAATACGGCATTGATAAAAACCGCGTCGTCATCTGGGGCAGTTCGGCGGGCGGACAACTCGCGGGACTCGCCGCCGTCTCGTGCGGTGAAGCCAAACTGGCGCCTCCGCAACCGCCGGGCAGTGGGGCGACGAAAGTGCCGGATGAATCTGATTGTGTGAGCGGCGCGGTGATCTGGTACGGCATCTTTGATTTCGCGCAAATGGGGCCGCCGCCAAGTGCAAATAATGCTGCGGCAAATGCTAACGCGGCGAATCGTCCGCCGGGCGCAGATGCTACGTTTTTGGGTTGCAAGCCGGGCGAAGAGTGCGAGGCGCGGCATAACGCGAGCGCCGTGAATTTCATTGACGCGAACGATCCGCCGATGTTGCTCATTCACGGCTCGACCGACCGCGTAGTCAACGTCAAGCAATCGCAAATCATGTACGACGCGCTCAAAGCCAAAGGCGTCAAAAGCGAATTGATCGTCATCCCCGACGTAGACCACAGCTTCATCGGCAAGACGCCCGAAGCCACGCACGCGGCGACCAATCTGGCGTTACAGAAGACGCTAGAATTTATTGATGCGATTTTGGGAGGAAAGGCGAAATGAAAAACGGACTTTCGTTCATATGCAATAAATCAGGCAAGCGTGGGTTTTCTGCGCCGGAGGCGCAAGCGGATATTAGATACTGTCTTGAACGTCAACCAGCAAAAACGAGATTTGGGTTAAACGAGCATTTATTTTTCAAGACGCCAAAGGCCTGATGCAGCAGCTTTCGCATGGATGCGCAGACGATTTGCATGGGCGTCTTGCCATT
>JANNUY010000001.1:0-7590 GCA_031414155.1 Acidobacteriota bacterium | reverse complement strand
CACCCGCGCCCGCAGCGCCGGATGCTCGCGTAACCGTTCTTCCAAACTTAACTTCATCTCGTGCCTCCTTGGCGCCATTTTCACATACTGCCGCCCCACTTGGCGGGTGCTACGTGCGTAGTCCCACTTTTAATCGCACCCAAGTGAAAGTTCTAACAGAGGAAGAATGGCGTAGCGGGTGAAAATCCCGCATCGTTTGCGGGATTTTCACCACATTCAAACTAACAACAGCACAGCGCAAAACTATTTTTTATTGCCTGTACTCTCGAAATATCGCTCCGTTGCTGCGGGAAATTTTGGCTGACACGCCGGTGCTGTGGCTCAACGGCGCGCGACAAACCGGCAAAACAATGCTGGTGCAACAACTCGCGCAAGCGCAACCTTTTGCCGAGTATGTTTCGCTGGATGAAGCGGAATCATTGCTGGGCAAACGGCTCGCCAAAACACCGAAAGTTTCGCTCAACGATACGGGTTTGCTCGGCGACTTCCTGGCTATGGATCGCAAGCGTTTGACGAATGATTCGCTGGCCTTCGGGCAGATGTTAGAGAATTTCGTCGTGATGGAGTTGCGCAAACAACAGACGTGGAGCGCCACGCGCGTGCAAATGTTTCACTTCCGCGACCATAAAAATCATGAAGTAGACATCGTGCTTGAAAACCGCGCGGGCGAAATCGTTGGCATTGAAGTCAAAGCGACTGCTTCCCCTAGTGCCAGTGATTTCAAGGGTCTGAATCAACTTGCGCGAAGCGGCGGGCAAACGCTTCATCCGGGGCGTACTGCTCCACGGCGGCACGACGGCGACCCATTTTATGAATGGGTTATACGCACTGCCGCTGCCTTGTTTGTGGCAAAACTGAATGAACCATCGCTTTACGATGAGCTCTTGGGCTGATTTCATGGCATTACTCAAAACGACGCCAAACCCGCCTCGTGATTTTCGCTGATGACCTGTTTGCGTAAACCGGCCCAAACCGTTTCTCGCAAGATGTCCTCACCCCAATAAGCCGCCGCCGGAAAATTGCGCAACAAGGTTTCCCTGCTCTGTTGCAATAAGGCTTCACTAATTTCCTCTGGCAGGGCGCGCAAATAATCTTCCGCCCAGACAAGCAAGTCTTCCTCAGCGCGTTGATCGGCAAATAAATCAAGCGCAGGCGGCAATCCGGCTGGTGGACGTGCCTGACGTTGTTGCCAAGCCAATGCACCTGCCTCCAGATATTGCATCGCACCACCAAACTGCGCCATTTTGAAATTCGTCTTACGGGCTTCGCCGATAGCGAACTCTAAGAAAAACCAAGCACCTTCTTCACCCAGGCGTTGCACGACCTCTTTAACTTGGCGCAGTTCCGCACCTTTGGGCAGCGGCTGATAATTTTTGACGCCGCGCGCCAGCAAATGGAATTGGCGCAGCAAACGGTGGATCAGCGGCGGCGCTTCCCTGCCCGTGTCATTTCGTTCTTCAACGTCCTGACCATCGGTTGACTGGAAGAACGCGGACGCCGTCACCAAATCCTGCATGTGATCTTCGGTATAAAGTTTGCGGTTGAACCGCTCGAATTCAGCGCGTGCGCGCGGGCCGGGTACGTAAGACATCACCCAATCGGTGGCTCCGTCGGCATCGCGCATCGGATGGTAAGTGGCTTTGGTGATATACCCAGATTTCAAGTGCGGCTGATGAATCTTATACATACGTTTGTTCATTTCGACCGCGCTCGCCTGGCGCGGCTGGCCTGAATAAGCGCAATAATCTGAATAAAGTAATTTCGCTTCGGGATAACCGTGTTTGAGCGCGGCATACATTTGGTAGCTAAGAATTTCGTAAAAGCGTTGGGCCGAAGGCGTCAACTCTTTGAGATAAAGAAAATCCAGCGGACGCGTGGCCGCACGGTTGAGTACGCGCCGGTACTGTTCGTTCAGCAAAATGATGACGCCGTCCGATTTATCGCCATTGGGCAATTCATCTCCGCGAAACGCCACACTGTATTTGGTAAAAGTAGCTTCGAGTTTTTGCTTGCTGCCATCCGAACCTTTGTAAGAAAGATTGGCCGTAATCAAGGCTCCCGCATTCTGCTGCAACGCCCGCTTAACGCTGTTGGAGTTAGCACCCGAAGGATTGATGCCGAGTTGATGACAAATCTCAGACAAGCTGCCCAGGCGAATCATGGTTGGCACCGGACGTCCTGCGTCGTCAATGTGCCGGTTAATAACCAGCGTTTCAATCCGATAAGCCAACTGTCCCGCTTCACCGACATCTGAGTTAAATGCAACTTTCCAACTCAACCGCGTCTGCCCATTGGCATCGCTTTTGTTGAGTTGAATATTCATGCCTCCCTGACCGAAGAGATTATGGGCAGGCAATCGTGAAATCACCGTATCCGTACGAATAATTTCCAACGGACCTAAGGCTGTTGAATCGCTTTCAACTGGTTTTTCTTTGGTAGCCATAGCTTCTGAATAAGTAGACACACAAGTGTGTTTACTTAAGTTAATTTTGTTATAGCGTCATGAAAGTAAATGATTGTAACCTTATTATTTGCAATAGATAAGGCTTTTTATTTCTCCCGTAATTACGAATCGCTTCCCTCGCATTTACGTGCTACTTCTCCCTGAATTACGATTCCCTTCCCCCTAAATTACGTGCTGTTTCTCTCGCAATTACGTGGCTTCTCTGGGGATTACGTCGTCGCTTCTCCTGCAATTACGGGATCCTTCCTCTTGAATAAAACTGCATCAAGAAAAGCTCAACGCGCAGATGTCTATCAAAATCAGACAGAAATAGCGCATTTCTCGCTCGCGTCTGGGAAAATGAGGTTGTCAGGTCTGCGCACCTGCTTTCAATTGCTCCGCCCAACCTTAAATATGCCCTCATTGTGCAAACCGTTTCTCTCGAAATTACGTGAATTCTTTTCAAGAGCGATTGCGCTCTTTATTTTTGTCTGGCGCTCGCCGTTAGAAGGCGTGGCGATTACGTTTTAGCTGCTACGGGCAGTTTTTCTCAAGATTTCAAAGAGGACAACACGTTGTCCTGCGACTGGTCTTTGATGCTTTCGTACTTTGATTTCTCTCAAAATTACGTGTTGAAAAATGACCTTGCCTCAATGCTTTCAATCAAAAATCAGGATCGCTATTTCGCAGTGCAATGGATTGTTTACGGATAAAACACTTAATTTCTTAGGCTTATAGGTTTTCAGCCATGGCGTTTTCGTTAAATCTTCGTTCCCTGCTCTTTTCCGCTTTAATGTGGAATTTACTTAACTGTGAAATTTCAAGTATAGTGAGTTTTGTAGATTTTGATGTTTTTTCTTTTTCTCACTTTGTTGCTGTTTATAATTATCAATAATTTGGACTTTTAGTAAAATGAAAATTGCCGAGTCAATTTAGTGAGGGTTTGGAGCAAGCTTCGCGGAACCTGCTCTTTCTGACGAACGGCGTATGGGAGTACAAAACATGACGGATATTATTACTATCGGGAATGAAAAAGGCGGTGTAGGTAAAACGACTTCCGTGGTGAACCTGGCTGCCGCGTTTGCCACCATGGGGAAAACGGTGCTGGTGCCTGATAACGACCCGCAGGGCAATGCGGGCGAGATATTTGGCGTGGATCGTGGCAAAGCCGAACCACGTTCATTGGCACAAGCGATTCTGGACCGCAAGTCGTTTGAGGATTACCGTCAGGCAACCAATATCGAAGGGGTTGACTTGCTGGCGGGTACGCCCTTGCTGAAACAGGTAATCAAGGAATACGGACATACCCATCGGCAAGACAAGCTGCTCAATCGCGTTTTTGAAACCAAAGGGCTGGATGCTTATGACATTGTCCTGATTGATACACATGGTGCGGGCGATTGCCTGTTGCTGTCGGCGCTAGCGGTGTCTGATTACTATGTCATTCCGGTGTTTCCTGAGCCAGAGTCTACGCGCGGCCTGCTGGATATGCTCAAGTCTACGGTTGAATTACGGGAAGAGGTCAATTCGACTTTGACACTGCTGGGCGTAATCATCACCAAATACGACAAAAGAAATACGACGCACCGTGAATTCACCGACACGATTCGCAGCATTGGTAAAAGTGCGAAAGTCCGCGTCTTTGCCAATATGATTCCCATTTCCAGTTCCGTACCCGCCGCCTCTAAAAAACAAGTGCCGTTAATAGAATACAAGCCCGAACTGCCCATTAGTCAGGCGTATATGGCACTGGCCGGAGAAATGGCTCCGTTGTTGGGCAAGAAGCGCGCCGGACGACCTTCTGTTCCTGACGTGGCGGAATTCAGTCGCCATGTGGACGAGATCGAAGAAATCCTGGCTGAGCGAGAGTAACTGATAGGACAACGCATTGTCCTGCCCACGAGAGGGTGAGGACAACACGTTGTCCTGCCCACGAGAGGGGGGACAATCAGCATGAGGACAACGCGTTGTCCCGGTCGTTCGACCCGCGAGGACGATGCGTTGTCCTGCCTGTGAGAGTGAGGATCAGCATGAGGACAATGCGTTGTCCTGCTTGTGATAAGGAACCTGAAAGACGATGGCGAAAGGAAAAAAACAAACCGCTGAAGACCTATTGCAACGTTACTCGGAAGAAACCGTGAGTTTTACCGCCGCGCTGGCAGCACCGGAAGCGCCGACGCCAAAACGGATTGATCCGCTGCTGGAAAGCCTGCGCCGTAACCTGAACCGCGTCGTGCTGATTCCGCTTGATTTACTGGTTATCGAAGAGAACGTACGCAGTCAGGTAGATGAGCAATCTCCCGAATTTCTCAGCTTGGTAGATTCAGTGCGCGCGAACGGTATTCGCCAAAATATCATCGTTGATCTCCAGGACGCCGATGAAACGAACTTTCGTTTGCTGGTGGTCGCTGGACAGCGGCGTACCCTGGCAGGGAAGCGCGCGGGTACGAAACAGGTGGCGGCGTTGATCTTGCGCATGAACGGGCGTGGCGAACGGTTGCTCGAAGGGTTGGCGGAAAATTTATTGCGGGAGGATTTGCATTGTTTAGATCAGGCTGAAGCCTATGCTGCTTTGATCGAAGAGGGGTGGACGCAGGGTGAGATCGCTGACAAGTTCGAGCGCCGCCGCCGTACGATCCTGCAATTTTTGCGTTTAGCACGTTATCCGCAAAAAGCCCGCGACTTTATTCGCGCGCATCAGGAGGTTTTCACGACGAATTTGCTCTTCAATAAATTCGTCGCAAAAACTTGGAAAAGTGACGCAGACTTGATGAAAGCCTTATACGAAGTGGTGAATGGAAAGTCGGCGGCTGAACCGAGGGTTAAGACTATGCCCGTCCGAAAATTGGGGCAGCTTGCCAAAGCGGTTAACCGTTACAACGGGATGAAGTGCCAAGTCGCAGGCCACGATGAAGCTGGGAAAGTGACCATTACTTTTCAAAGCAAACAAGCCCTCGAAAAGATCATTTCGCTCTTTGAAACGGACTAACTTTTCGAGGACAACGCATTGTCCTCGCAGTTAATGAAAAGTGACAACGGCTTCAGATGGTCGGAGAATCCCTTTTTTAAAGCTGAAAAGGGCGGGGAAGTGCTTGGCGGTTGCGCCGTTGTCGAATGCTTTGAATGACATTGAACACTTGATCGCTGGTTTCGTTGAAGCTTTCAAGATCAGCCTCCGTCACTTCCTCCGGCTCGATTTCTTTGAGCGCGTAGAAGAGGTTGCGAATCGCCTCAAAAAACAGATGACGCAGGTCGCCTGGGTCTACTTCGAGCAGTTCATCTACTTTATGCACGGCTTCCGACATCGTGGCGCTGGAGATCACTCCCGATTCTTTGCGTAATAAATCCTGTACGCGCAAGCGCAGGCGATTTTGCGAGCCTTTGGCTTGCAGATGAGTGTCGAAAATGTCTTGCCGTAGTTTCTTGGCTTGGAGCGTTTCCATTCCTAATCGTTCAGCGGTCAGCCGAGCCAACAAGATGGCTTCTTGTAAATTTATCTGGTCTTTTTCGAGAGCGAGCGCGACGTCGGCAGGGAAGTGGAGGATGCGTAAGTACACCCCGACGAAGCTGGAAAGGGAAATGCGCCCCTGTGTTTCACGAGCTAAGATGGCTTTGAGTTCACGCGCGACCGTCAGCAGTGTTTCGCGCGCCCACGGACTTGGCCGGCCTCGCCTCGTGGCTGTGCTGGCGTAGCTTTCCGCGTGCCGTGCGGCATTAAGCAGTGAAGCTAACTGATTGTCATTCTTAGGGATCAATTCAGGGCAGCGCTGCCGTAACGCAAACAACACTCCTTTCACCCCACTCGCGCTGGCCAATGGGTCTGCCATTCGCACGCGCCGCTTTTTCGTTTGATTGGTCATCATAATTCAGCCACTACTGTGGAACAATAAATGTTCAGATGTTACAAGTATTTATGTATTAGATAGATAAAATAGTCAAATTTTTCAATACTGCTTACACAACGGAGGCAGATGTGTAAGTCAAAGTGATTAAAATTCACTACTACGTTAATTTGTCTACTTCTTATTTACGTGGTACAAAAATGCTATGAGTGAAGTGATAGTAGAGAACAGCCTTTATGGAGAGACGCAGGGGGTGAAGTTGCTGCGGCGTCTGGCGGGACAGGGGTTGTCTATCTTCAGCGCGGACGAGGCGAAGCAGGCAGCGGCTGAAGTCGGTGTGCTGCCGGGTTATTTGCCGCAGTTACTCGCCCGGTTGGCAGAAGGGGGGTGGGTGCAACGCTTGCGGCGCGGGTTGTATGCCGGAACCGGTGGCTTGCCGGGCGAAGTGCAGGTGCATCCGTTTGCGGTCGCTACGCACTTGGTTGCGCCGTCGGCGATCAAAGCGCCAATCAATCCGATGACGCCGCGCGAGATGAATGAAACAGACATCCAGCAGACCTTCAAAGATTTCGCCCAATGCGCAGCGATGGCGCAGCACGCCAATTACGACGGCGTTGAAATCATGGGCTCGGAAGGCTACCTGATCAACCAATTCATTGCCCCGCACACCAATCACCGCAGCGATGGTTGGGGTGGGAACTTTGAAAACCGGATTCGTTTTGCCTTGGAGGTCGTGCGTACCGTGCGCGAGCGTGTCGGGCCGAATTTCATCATCGTCTTTCGCCTTTCAATGCTTGATCTGGTCGAGAACGGCAGCACTTGGGATGAGGTGGTTGCGTTGGCCAAAGCCGTGGAAAAAGCCGGCGTCACCATCATCAATACCGGCATCGGCTGGCATGAAGCCCGCGTTCCGACGATTTACACCGCCGTGCCGCAGGGTGCATTCACCGAAGTCACGCGACGCTTGATGGGGCAGGTGAAAATTCCGCTGATCACCTCGAACCGCATCAACGATCCAAAACATGCCAACGAAATTATCGCGCGTGGCGATGCCGACATGGTGTCGATGGCGCGGCCATTCCTCGCCGATGCGCATTTTGTGAACAAAGCCGCCGCCGGGCGGGCTGATACGATCAATACCTGTATCGGCTGCAATCAGGCGTGTCTTGACCATATTTTCAGCATGCAGATGGCGTCGTGCCTGGTGAATCCATTCGCCTGCCACGAACTGGATGTGGAGATCACACCCACCACCACGCCGCAAAAAGTTGCTGTCGTCGGCGCTGGCGTAGCCGGACTTGCCAC